>CAMBWG010000253.1 GCA_945871415.1 uncultured Desulfovibrio sp. | reverse complement strand
TTACCGGCAGCATCAGCTTTGACGGTTCGGAAGGCTCGCTTTCATGGCCTCTTGCTCAGGGCGATGACGCGATGGACGAAGCCGCGGTGGAAAAAATAGCGCGGCGCATCGCCGGAGAACTCATAAAGGAGCATGAGCAGCGTTACTTCCATTCCAGATTGGGGAACTGACCATGTCGACACTTGCCGTCACCGTCTTTGCCGGAGAAGTTCCGCGCGTTGCGCCCCGTCTGCTGGAATCGCAGCAGGCCGCGCAGGCCGTCAACTGCGACGTGACGCGGGGGCTGCTGCGCCCCCTGCGTTCGCCGGGCAGAGTTCAGGCCCTGTCCGCTCCGGCACAGACCATCTTCAAGCATGCCGTGGACGGCTGGCTGTCCTGGCCTGACAGGGTGGACGCGGTCAAGTCCGCCATCTTCGACGCCGACGGGGAACGTCCTCTCGGACAGCTGCTCATGACCGGCGCGCGCGACTATCCGACCATGTACCTTGCCGGAGGCGAAGTCTTCCGTCTGGGAATCCCCAGACCCGACGCCGTTCCTGTCGCGACCACGGCCACAGGGGCGGCCCTGCGCAACGTGGAGGCCGTCGCCTTTGCCTCGGACGACCTTGAGAACGCGCCGGGGCGGGAAAACTTTGCGGGAGCCGAAATCCAGGGCGAAGACGAGGTGACGCTGACCGTATCGGCCAGCCTCGCCGCATCGCGCGGCCCCGTCGTCACACAGGACGATGATGACGACGATGACGAGGATGCCAGCTGCGCCGACCTTTCCTTTGACCGCGCGGCCTGTCTGGCGGCAAAGGTGCTGCAGCTCAATGACGCCGCCGCCGAAGGCCGCCGGGACTGGACCGAGGAGGAAGCGGCGGCGCATATCGCGGACGCGGGCTTCGACAGCGTGCGGGAATGGTGGGAAACCTACGGCGACGAGGAAAGCGTCTGCCCGTGGGACAATGCCACCTGCTGCCGCAAGGCCGGGTACGTCTATTATGCCGGAGGCGAAGCCCGCAAGCCGGAGGTGGTTCGTTCCTCATCCTACTGCTACACCGTGGTGCAGCGCGTGGCCGACGGGCTCATCGCCTATGAAAGCGCGCCGTCGCCGCCGTCTGAAATCCTTGACGTGCTGACGGGCGACGGCGTTACTCTGAGCGGGTTTGTCATCCCCGAAGCGCCGGGCCTGCGTATCACGCATGTGCGCATCTATCGCACCGTCGCGGGCAACGAATCCGCGGACTGGCGCTTTCTGGCGGAATTGTCCGTGGAGGAACTGGCCGCCGCCGGATGGAAATACGAGGACACGACGCACGACAAGGACGTTTCGACCGAGGTGCTTGTCACCAGCCAGTGGGACCCCATCCCCGACAATGCGCGCGGACTGATCAAGACGGACAACGGCATTTATGCCTGCTTCCGGGGCAACGAGCTGCTGCTGTCCGAACCCTTCTATCCCTATGCCTACCCCGCCGCCTACCGCCTCACCGTGGAAGACGCCATTGTAGCGCTGGCCCATGTGGACAACACCATTGTGGTGCTGACCGAAGGGCGTCCCTATCTGGCGCAGGGAACGGCGCCGGAAAGCATGCAGCTCGTCCACCTGCCCATCGAGCAGTCCTGCATTGCGGCGGGCAGCGTGGCCACACTGCCCGGCGGCGTCATCTATGCCAGCCCCGACGGACTCATGCTCTTTTCCTCCAATCAGCAATCCCTGCTCACGGAACAGACGCTGACGCGGGAGCAGTGGCAGGAACTGCAACCGGAACGGCTGCTGGGTTCCGTCCATGATGGGCGCTATGTGGGCTTTTTCGAGGGCACGCGGGAGGGGCTGCTCTTTCATATCGGCAGGGCCGACGTGGTGCGCCTGCGCCTGCCCGAAGGCTGGCGCGTGCGCTGCCTCTACCATCACAGTCAGGATGACGCCCTGTATCTGGCGGCGCAAACGCCGGAAGGTGAAGGCATCTGGCAGTTTGAAGGCGGCGCGGAGCCTCTGCCCTATCTCTGGCGCAGCAAGGATTTTTTCACGTCGGCCCTGTGCGGCATAACGGCGGCGCGCATACAGGGAAATCAGGATGCCCGTCATCCCGTCCTGCTGCGCGTCTTCGGGCCGGACAGGCAACGCTGCCGTGACAGCGTGCGCGTGCGCGGCGGCAAGACGCTGCGCCTGCGGCCGACGCGGGCCGAACGTCTCTGGAGTTTCGAGCTTTCCGGCGTTGCCGAGGTATGCGAGGCGCGTCTGGGGAGCAGCGTCGAAGGGGTGGAATATGGGCAATAAGGGAGGTCTGCCGTCCGTTCCGCGCGGGCTGGCTCAGGAGCTGACGCTCTATCTTCAGGCGCTGGACGGCCTTGTCCGCCGCATGGCGGGCATGGTGCGCGGCACGGTGCAGGAAACGGACGCCGCGCGTTCCACGGTTGCGGCGCTGCGCTCCAGAACGACGAGCGCAGGAACAGCGGCCGCCAACTGCGTGGGCACGGATCAGCTCATGGACGGGGCCGTGGGAACAAAGCAGCTCAAGCGCAAGGCCGTCACCACGGACATTCTGGCCGCGAACGCGGTAACGGAAAGCAAGCTCCGCGACGGCGCCGTCAGCAAGCAGAAACTGGCGGACGGCATTGTGCCGGAATGGAGCGAGGGAACCGCTCAGGACGGCGAGGAGATTAATCTGGGCGCATGGGCCGGACGCCCAGCCCTCTGCGTCGCGGGCTTTGACCTGCCGTTCCCCGGCGCGGCGTGGGACAGCCTTTCCGTAGGTTTTGACGACCTGCGCCATGACGGAACCGTCTGGCGCTGCACGGCGCGGGCCCGGCTGGAAAGCGCCGACGCGGAAACGCCGGTTTCGCAGGGCAGCATCCGCTGGCAGATTGTGGGGAAAAGGGCATGAGCATGACCGACGAACGTTTCTGCATGCGGCATCTTGCGCCGGGCGCGCCGGAATCTCCCTACGTTGTCCGCCGTATCTGGCGGCGCATGGAGGAAGACCGGCTGACGCGGGCGACCTTCTACGATGGTTCCGTGACCACGGCGGACGGTCTTGTTCACGAGCTGCTGGAATGCGGCGCGCTCTCCTTTGCCCTGTTCTGGGAGGGCTATCTCTGCGGCGCGGCCTGGTTCAATACCTTTGAAGGACGCACGGCACGCGGGCATTTTACCCTGTTCCGCAAGGTCTGGGGACATGCGCGCACCGTACCCGTCGGGCGGGGCATCTTCTCCACGGCGCTGCATCTGAAGGATGCCCGCGGCTATTTCTTTGACGCCGTGCTGGGACTGACGCCGGAATCCAGTCTGTCGTGGCGGCTGGCCCTGCGCTGCGGCGCGCGGCTGGTCGGCAGGATTCCCAACGGCGTCTATCTGGCGGCGGAAGATCGCAGCGCCCCGGCCGTACTGGTGGCCGCCACGCGCGAAAGCCTGAAAGGGGAACATTAATGCGCATATATACACGCATTGCCATGAGCATGAGAACCGGGCGCATTCTGCGGGCCGAGTTCGTTCATTTTCACGGGCCTGTGGTCCTGTGCAAGGGCGGCGGCGGAAGTTCCACCACCAACACGGTGGACTACGGTTATAATGACCGCATGGCCACGCTTTCCGAAGAGCAGCAGGCATGGGCCCGCGAATATTTCAACATGTGGCAAAAGAACTTCAAGCCGCTCGAAATAGCGCAGGCACAGGCAAACCTGTCGCTGCTGCCGCTGGAAACAGATTTGTACAAAAAGCAGCTTTCGGCCGCCTCCACGCTTCTGCCGCAGCAGACGCAGGCGGCAAGCTCCTTCCTGAGCGCCGCGACCAAGGGCGTGGACGTGAACGAACGCATGGCTCTGGCCACGGCGGACGCCGCCTCGGCATGGAAGGACGTACAGGCGCAGACGACGCGCGCCAATGCGCGCATGGGCGTCAATCCCAACAGCGGCCGCTTTCAGGGCATCAACGCCGCGCTGGATACACAGAAGGCCGCCCAGCTTGCCGGAGCCCGCACTCAGGCCCGCGTCGGCGCGGAGCAGGAAAACTTTGACCGCCTCAAGGCTGCCGCCGGTTTCAATGCCACGGGCGGCATCCTGCAGGGCATCGGCGCGCTGACGTCGTAGTGAAGTTTTTCGGGGGAGGGGGACCCCCTCTGCTAGAGCAATTTCAGTTTGAAATGCTTCGCATTCCAAACCATACGGCCTGTCGTTTCGCGAAAAAAGCGCGGTTTTTCCGCTCACTTTG
>CAMBWG010000252.1 GCA_945871415.1 uncultured Desulfovibrio sp. | reverse complement strand
GGGGCTTTCTTTTTTGAGCAAGCCCTCTGTTAACTTTCTGAGTACAATCTGCCGAAACACCCTTGTGCGCCAGCCGCGACCGAATGGCGGCCGCAGGCCGTGCCCGTCAGGCGACGCAGGAGCCTTACGGGCATCGACAGCAGAGATAAGGGGGTTCCCTTCCCCCCAGAAGAACGAGCAAACGCTTTATGCCGCGGGCTTCGGGGCGGGGGCGTTGCTGTCGGCGGGTGAGAAGAGGACGCAAAAAGTGGTGGTCGTTGCGTCGGTTGTGCAGGTAATACGCCAGCCGAGGCGGGTGCAGATACGCAGGACAAGGGACAGGCCCAGACCGCTGCCCGCAGGCGTGACGCCTCTGCTGTCGGGGCGGGCGGCGCGCACGCCGCGTTCAAAGATGTCCACGTCCGCCGGGATTTGTCCCCGGTTGATCACGTCAAAACCCCCGGCATGCAGGCGGATGCGGGCGTGTCCGTCTTCCGAGTAGTGCAGCGCGTTTTCCACCAGATTGCGCACAACGGCCGCGGCAAGCTCTCGCTGTGTGTGCAGCGGGGCGGGAGGCGGGCCGTCGCAGGACAGTTCCATACCGGGCCGCCGGGCCGCTTCCTGCAACTGGGCGTGCATATCCACCTGTTCCAGCTCCATATATTCAGGGTTGCGGGCCAGCAGCAGAAGGGCGCGGACAGTGGCGCTCATATCGGTGACGGTGCGGCTCATGCGTTCCACAAGCGGGCGCAGCGAGGCCGCTTCCGGGTGCCGTGTCACATGCAGGTCGAGAATTTCCAGCCCTCCCTGAAGGACGGTCAGGGGGGTGCGTAATTCATGGCTGACATCGCCGGTAAAGCAGCTTTCGCGCCGGGCGTAGTCGCACAGAGCCTGTTCGTGGGCGGCAATGGCTTCGGCCAGCACGTGTACTTCGTAGGGGTGCTTGTACTGGGGCAGAGGCGGCAGGGTGCGGTTGTCGCCCGCAGGCATGCCGCGTTGTCGTACGGCGCGGGTCAGGCCCACCAGCGGCGCGCTCAGACGGTGAGAAAGGACAAAGGCTATCAGTGTGGCCGCCACAAGGCCGACGCCGATGCAGAGGAGCAGCGTGCGAATCATGCTGCTGCGCAGAGCCATACGCTGCCCTGTGCCGCCTGCCAGCGCATAGCGGATATGTTCCCCGGTACGCAGAAGAAGAAAGCCGCTTCCCCTGTCCTGAAAATGAATGCCGTCCGGCAGCTCGGCCCAGTCCGCTTTGAGCTGCTTGCCCACATAGAAATGCAGACGAAGGCCGGCGGCCAGATCCGAGCCGTAGTAAAGGGGGCGGCGTCCGTCGTCTTCAGCGCGCCAGGCCCTTTCCTCGGCTTCGATGAGCATGTCCATAATGGGAGAGACATGCCATTCAATGAGGTAGGCGCCTATCCGTTCGGACGCAAAAAAGCCTGCCAGCGCCGTCCCGACGCCGACCAGCAGGGCCAGCGTCATGAAGGCTGCCACCAGACGGACGCGGATGCCGCTGCGGATCATGCTTCTTCCGTTTCGGGGCGCAGACGATAGCCCACATGGCTGACGGTTTCGATGCGGGGCACGTCAAAGGGCTTGTCCACAACCTGACGAAGTTCGTGGATATGTGTACGCAGGGCGCTCCCGCCGGGGGCGGCGTCGCCCCAGAGAGTCTGCTCCAGTTCTTCGCGCGGCACAATGCCGGGGGCCGCCTTGAGCAGTTCGCAGAGGATACGGAAACCCGTGGGACTGAGGCGCAATTCTCGCCCCTGCCGCGAGGCCCGGTGGGCGGGAACGTCCGCTTCAATATCGGCAAAGCGCAGCGTGCCGCCGTTCGAGGGCGTTTCGCTGTAATGCCCCCGGCGCAGCAGGGCGCGGATGCGGGCTTCCAGCTCCCGGAGAGAGAAGGGTTTGACGAGGTAGTCGTCGGCGCCGGATTCCAGTCCGCGCACGCGATCCGCTACGGTGTCGCGGGCGGTCAGCATGATGACGGGCGTGGCGTTTCCGTGCTTTTCGCGCAGGGTCCGGCACAGGGTCACGCCGTCCATGCCCGGCAGCATTACGTCCAGCACGATGACGTCAAACGATCCCTCCAGCGCCATTTCCAGGCCGGCCCGGCCGTTGCGGGCACAGTCCAGCTCGTAGCCCAGCGGCTCCAGATAGGCGTAGAGGTTGGCCAGAATGTCTTCGTTGTCCTCGATAATCAGCAGCGTTGTGCTCATGGCGATACCCCGGAGTACGGCGGGAAAATACGGCATCGGAGCCGCCGCGTCCCCCTGTGCGGGACGCGGCGGCTCCGGCCGGAAATGCAGTGCGAACTTCGTGCCGGTTGAACCGGGACGGCGGCATCAGGGCAGGAGCATCAGTCCTTCCACTTCCACTTCATTGGGGCGCTTGCTGCTCCACTCCACCTCGCCCATGAGGCGCAGGCGATCATTGGGCGTCACCGTAAGCGGGCCGAAGGTTTCCCGTTCGATTTTGACAACCACGCGACCGCTTTCGTCCTCAAAGAGATAACGGTTCTTGCGCTGTGGAATCCGCTCCACAAGATGCCCTTCCAGCACGCAGGGAGCATCGTCTTCGGCTTCCAGCGCCTGCGCCGCCGACGTAACGGTGGAGCTTACGCCCGGGCCCATGAATCCGGCGGCCGGAATCGTCCGCGGAAAGAGTGCGGCGACCAGCAACAGCGCCGCCAGCGTGGCGGGCTTGTTCACGGTCTTGTGCATGCCGGGCTCCGTTACTGAATGATTTCAAGACGCTTGACGTCGATCTTGGTGGGTTCCATGATTTCCTTGTCCACCTTGCCGTGGAGACGCACCTTCGTCTGCGGCGTCACGGTGCGGCCGATAAAGAGATCGTCGTCAATATCCACCATGACCTGTCCCGTGGCATCCCGGAACATGTACTTGTCGTCGCTGCCGGCAAGGCGCTCCACGATATTGCCGGTCAGGGTGACGGGCGCGTCGTCCCAGCACTTCAGGGCCTTGGCAACGGTATCGGCGTCCGCGGCGGACGTGGGGCCCTGAAAGCCGCCCATACCGGCCTGGGGGCCCTGGAAACCGCCGTTGGCAGCGGAAACGGCGCAGGGGAATGTCAGCAGGGAGGCAAGGGCAAGGGCGATGATGGTCTTTCTTTGCATGGTACTGTCCTTATATTGAACGGTCTTCCCGCAGGAAGAACCGATGCTTGTGCGGGGATGAGCAACGGCAGGAACCCTGCCTAGTGTTTTCCTGTGGGCCGGCCTTTCGCCGAAAGGGCGAGGCGACGAAAGACCGGCGTCCGGGGAGAGATTTTTTTGCAGAGCTTACTTTACAATTTCAAGGTACTTGACGTCCACCTTGGTGGGTTCCATCATTTCCTTGTCCACCTTGCCGAAGAGACGTACCTTCGTCTGCGGCGTCACGGTGCGTCCGGCAAAGACTTCGTAATCAATTTCCACCACGATGCGGCCGGTGCTGTCCGCAAAGGTGTACTTGTCGTCGCTGCCGGCGAGGCGCTCCACAATATTGCCGGTCAACACGACGGGCGCATCGTCCCAGCACTTCTTGGCGGCGGCCACTGTTTCGGCCTGCGAGCCGCCCACGGGGCCCTGAAAGCCGCCCATAGGCTGGGAACCGCCCTGAAAACCGCCGTTGGCGGCAAGCGCGGCAGAGGGAAGAATGAGTGCGGCGGCGGCAACGAGGGGAAGCAGAGTCTTCTTCATGATAATCTCCTTGGTGGTGCTGTTCCGTTTCCTTGTGAAGCCACCTTGCCACGGGAGACGTCAGGGAAGCGTCAGTGCAGAACGCTCTTGTCTCGTAGCTGCAAGGCTGATATGGTCAACCCCATGAAAGAATTAGATCCCCACACCATTCGTCCCTGTCTCGCCTGCGGCGGTCATGATGTTCATCTTGAATCCATGCGTCCTCCGGGACGGCGGGAAGACGTCTGGCGGGTCGTGTGCTCCTGCGGCCAGACCTCGCAGCAGTGGTCCGTGTCGCAGGGGGCCGCCATCCGTGCCTGGAACCGCAATCTTGCCGGGGAACAGAACGAGGTTTTTGTTCCTTCCATTACGCGGCATGAACGCTGAAAACGGCGGGAACGGACAGTTCGCCTGTTTTTTTGAAGCGGGCGCGGATTTTTTCTTGACGAAGCGGACGCATTGCCGTAAAAGCATCTTCGTTGCTTCAAGCAATCCCCGATAGCTCAATCGGCAGAGCGGGTGACTGTTAATCACT
>CAMBWG010000251.1 GCA_945871415.1 uncultured Desulfovibrio sp. | reverse complement strand
AGGGAACCCCTTTGCGCGCTGGCGAAAGGGGTTCCCTTCCCCCCTCAAAAATAACCAAGCATACATACAGACACTATTGTCGCACGCGACCTTTGAGTTCCTTGCGGGATTTCTGGATGGGCGCGCCGAGGCCCATGCGCTGGAAGTCCGCGCGCAGATTGGCGCCGTCCAGGGCCGTGCCGCGCAGCATGGCCATGACGAGCATCACCTTGCCGCTGGGCTGGACGCGGCAGCGGATACCTTTTTCTTCCAGCCGCCGGCAGAGGCGGTCGGCGTCGTCCTGCTTGCGGAAGGCGGCCACCTGAAACACGAAGTCATAGAGCTGCTGTCCGGCCGCGGGAGCCTCTGTTTTCTTTTCGGAAGGCGGCGCGGCGGGCCGGGCAGGGGCGTTCTTTGCGTCCTGCGCCGACGCCTGCTGCGCGGGCGCGGTAAGGCCCCAGGCGGTGAGACTCTGGCCGCTGGGCCGGGCAAAGGGGTAACGGTTCTTATCGTCCTTTTGCGCCGGAGCGGCTTCGGCTTTGGCTTTTGCCCCGGCGGCGGGCCTGTCCGCGGCTGTCTGCGGCGTGCTGCCGCTGGCGGCGGGTTCGCTGCCTTCCGGCGGAATGTCATCCTTGATGATATCCGGCGGCAGAGGGGCCTGCGCCACGACCTGCGGAGACGGCGGAGGCGGGGGGGCGCCTGTGAGGCGGGCCACCTGCCGGGCGGGATTCTGCCCCAGACCAACCATGTAGCCCATAAAATACGACCAGCCGACCGTCGCCGCCATGACCGCCAGCGCAATGCCGGCGGCCACGGGCGACAGACGGAAGCGATAGGCCTTTTCGTCCTCCTCCTCTGCGACGCGCTGGGCGTTGCGCATGCGCTCCAGCGTGCGCAGAACCTGCTCGCTCTGGCCGCCGGGGCGCAGAGGCGCGCGCACGGCTTCCTTGATGGCGGTCAGTCGTTTGCGGAGGGGAGTCTGCGGGGCCATGCGTTACATAGTCTCCGGGGCGCTGACGCCGAGGATGTCAAGAGCGTTGCGGAGTACCTGCCCCATGCCGCGCAGCAGGGCGAGGCGGGCAATGGTGCGCGGGGTGTCGTCGGGCAGCAGCACCTGATGTTTTGCGTAATAGCTGTGCAGCATACCGGCCAGTTCCTGAAGGTAGTGGCTGATGTGATGCACGGCCAGCGCCTGGGCGGCTGTGGCAATGACGTCTTCCAGTGTGGCGGCCTTGCGGAGCAGGGCCATGTCCTCGGGGGTATCCAGTGCCGCAAGATCGGCAAGAGTGACGTGGTCGGGCAGGCTGATGCCGCGTTCCCCGGCCCGGCGCAGCACGGCGCAGATGCGGGCGTGGGCATACTGGACGTAGTACACGGGGTTGTCCATGCTGCGCTGTTTGACCAGCTCAAGGTCAAAATCAAGCGAGGCGTCGCTCTTGCGCGACAGGAACATGAAGCGCGCGGCGTCCGCGCCCACTTCCCTGACCACGTCGGCCAGCGTTTCAAACGTGCCGGCGCGGGTGGACATGCTGACGGGCTTGCCGTTCTGCAGCAGATTCACGAGCTGGATCAGGATGACGTCGAAGCTTTCCTTCGGCTGCCCCATGGCGGCGATGGCGGCGCGCATGCGGGGCACATAGCCGTGATGATCCGCGCCCCAGATGTCGATGAGCCATTCGTAACCGCGACGGAACTTGTCGTGATGATAGGCAATGTCGGAAGCGAAGTAGGTCAGGCTGCCGTCGGACTTGCGCAGAACGCGGTCCTTGTCGTCGCCGAGGCTTTCGGTGGCAAACCAGTAGGCCCCTTCCTTTTCGTAGGTGTGTCCGGCCTTGTCCAGCGCCTGAAAGGCCGCGTCGACCTTGCCGCCTTCCACCAGCGTCTTTTCCGAGAACCACTGCTGATGCTCCACGCGAAAATCGCGCAGATCCGCCTTGATGCCGTCGAGAATATCGTTCATGGCGCGCTGATAGCAGCGCTCGCGGCCTTCGGCTTCGGGCAGGTCGGGCAGGGTGGGATCTTCTTCCAGCATGGTGCGCGCAATATCAATGATATAGCTGCCGCGGTAGAAGTCTTCCGGCCATTCCACGGGACGCCCGGCCAGCTCCAGCACACGCAGCCAGACGGAAAGCCCCAGGATGCGCATCTGTCGTCCGGCGTCGTTGATGTAGTATTCCGTGGTCACGTCGTACCCGGCCCGGCGCAGCAGACGGGTCACGCTGTCGCCCACGGCGGCCCCGCGACCATGCCCCACATGCAGCGGGCCCGTGGGGTTGGCGGATACGTATTCCACCAGCGTCTTTTTCCCCTGCCCCACGTTGCAGCGGCCGTAATCCGGCCCGGCGCTCTCAATGTCCAGTACGGCGCGACGCCAGAAATCCGGGCTGAACGTCACGTTCAGAAAGCCCGGCCCGGCCACTTCCGCGCCCGCCACGTCCGCGCAGCGGGCAGGCAGAGCGTCGGCCAGCTCCTGCGCCAGTTCCCGGGGATTCCGCCCCGCGTCCCTGGCCAGCAGCATGGCGATGTTTGCCGCCAGATCGCCGTGTCTGGCATCTTTCGGCGGCGCAATGACCGCCTTCGCAGGCCACGAAAGACCTTTTTCCGTCAAAAGTTCCTGCAAAGCAGTCCGCAAAGCATCTGTAGCACGCATGGCGTTTATCCTTGGTTGTAACGAGCCGGGCGGCGGAAGCTCCTCTGCGGCATGCAGGGGGATTTCCGCCCTTCCGGCGTTCCGTCTTTCCGGGGCTGTAAGCTGTCCCGTCCCGGACGGAACGCAGGTTCGGCGCGGACTTCGCGCATGATGGCGGCGAAGTCCCGGTTTCATGGAAAGAAAAAATACCGCAGCCGCAGGAGAGGGGCGCGCTTGCGCGGCCCTTCGGCTATCCCTGGAACATGTTCAGTTTGAAACGCTTCGCCTTTCAAACCCCGCGGCCTGTCCGGCCGGGCGGCGCTGTGCCGCCTCGCGTTTCATCTTTTTCAAAGTTGAAACGCTCTAGAAGTTCCCGGCGTCTTCGAGCGTGCCCACAAAGGCCACGGAAACGGCTTCCTGCTCTTCCGGCGAGGCCACGTCCTTCACGCAGGGGGCGACCATCTTTCCGAGCAGCGGCTTGGGGCCCAGTTCCAGCCAGTGACGCGCGCCGTCGCGGAATTCGTTGCGCATGGTGTCGATCCACTGGACGGAGGACGTCATCTGGCGCAGCATGACGTCGCGGGCGCTTTCGCCGTCGGTGACGGGCGTGCCGAGAACATTGCAGTACACGGGGAAGCGCGGCTTGCGCCAGACGGCCTTGCGCAGCAGGGGCTCCAGTTCCCGGTTGGCCTTGTCCATCATGGGGCTGTGAAACGCGCCGCTGACGGCAAGGGCTATGGCGCGGCCCTTGCGTTCTTTGGCCTTGGCGCAGACGCATTCCACGGCTTCGCGGGTGCCGCTGGCCACAAGCTGGCCGGGCGTATTGTAGTTGGCCACAATCAGCAGGGAGTCGGTTTCCTTCGCCGCTTCAGCCACGATTTCCGCCACGGTTTCGGGCGTCATCTTGAGCAGCGCGGCCATGCCGCCCCGTCTGTCCGGGTCGGCTTCGGCCATGAGCTGCCCGCGCAGGGACACGATGCGCAGAACGCTTTCCTCGTCCAGCACCTGCGCGGCGGCAAGGGCGCTGAATTCGCCGAGGCTGTGCCCGGCGGCGGAGCAGGCCGTCACACGGCCGGAAAGTTCGCGCCACAGGTTGATATTGACGACCGTCAGCGCGGGCTGGAGCGCGCGCGTGTCGCTCATGGCGTCATCGTCGCCTTCCCAGAAGATTTCGCGCAGGGGCAGGCCGCTGACGGCTTCGGCGCGCTTCCAGAGTTGCATGGCTTCGGGACGGGCTTCGGCCACATCGCGCCCCATGCCGGGCACCTGCGAGCCCTGACCGGGGAAAAGAAGAGAATATTCGGTCATGGAGAATGCTCCTTGCGGACTGGAGGAACGCCGGTCAGGGGGCGCGGAACGTCGCCTTTCTGCACGGCGGAAAGAAACTTTTTCTACGTTATAGCCGCCCGCCTTGCAAGTCTGTCGGACGGCGGGCAGGCGGGCGGCGGCTGTGCCGGGAAGTTTTTTCCGCCGTTGCCGCTCCGGTGAGCCTTTCCGCACCTGTTAGAGCGTTTCAACTTTGAAAAAGATGAAACGCGAGGCGGCGACACAGCGCTGCCCGGCCAAAAGTGAGCGGAAAAACCGCGCTTTTTCCGCGAAACGACAGGTCGTATGGTTTGAA
>CAMBWG010000250.1 GCA_945871415.1 uncultured Desulfovibrio sp. | reverse complement strand
CCTGCCAGAGGGAAATCCCTCTGGACTCCCTCATGCTCGGCGCTGCGCTTCTCGCATTTCTGATGTAGAAACAACTTTTTTTCGGTGGGCATGGTGGGCACAGGGGCAGAAGCTACAGCCCCAACGTTTTGCGGCCCGCCCACCAATATTTTTTCATCTTTCGCAACGTGGGCAGGTGGGCGGGATTTGTTTGTTTCCGCCCACCTGCCCACGTTGAAAACAGACCGTTTTTCTCAGGTGGGCAGCCTGAAAGCTTACAGCCTCAATACTTTGCCCCTCTGCCCACGTTGCCCACCGCAAAAAGCCTTATTCATCGGAGGGCGGCGCGATGACATAGCAGCGCACGCGCCCCAGTTCCGGCAAATCTCGCTTTGTCGTGTTCTTGGCATCGCTCACACGCAACCATCCGGCGGCTCGCAGTACGGCAGCGGCTCGCTTGGAAGAAAAGCCTTTCACGACCTCGGAACGGAAGACCTCAGACAACACAATATATTCCGTCATGCCGTCCGCCTTCCGTCTGAATCCGGCACGATTGATACAGTTTGCCTGCTCCGTATTCAAATCCTGAAAACGGCTTGCGCCGTGCTGCTCAATGAAAAGCCGCACCTGCGCCAGAATGGCGGCATCTTCCGAGGCTCCGGCTCCGCCGCGCTCCTCAAGCCATGACCTGAAACAGGCAGTGACGGCCATGCCCGCGTCCATTGCTTCTGGCAGGATTCCGGCCCGGTCGCGTGCCAGAACGCCCGCCGCAATGCACAGGGCAAAACGACGCGCCACGCGCTTCACCTGTCCGTCGGCATCAGGGCAGGCCGTCAGCAGCGAGGCCGTCCACCTTTCGACCAGGGCAAGGGCTTCGCGTCTGGACGCTTCCACGTCCCGCGTCAGCCAGTCGAGGAAGGCCCGCCCGGCATGGCCATAATGGGCGGCGGTGATTGTCTTGATTTGATTTGCCAGCGCCCCGGCATCCGGCAGGCCGTGAAGGTTTGTCACGTCCCCGCTTGCCACGGAAACGCCCGCAAGCCGCACCTCCTGCCCGGCGTGGGAGCGCAGACCGCTTTCATTGAGCTTGTCGGCAAGCCCCACTTCCCCACTGGAGAGGAACAGTAAACGCCACGCCAGAGAACGCCGCAGGGGGTTTTCCTTGCCCGCCCGCGTCTTGCCGGAGCCGTTGGCCAACATGTAGGCAGCCTCAGACAGAACCCTGCCGCCCACCTGTCCGATCTCGTCCAATATCAGCAGACCGTCATTGTGGAGCGCCGCCACGCCTTCGAGGCCGTTGTCGGTTGCCCTCCATGTACGGACGTGGGCAGGCCCACCCCAGACCGACGCCGCCAGTTGCAGGGCCGTTGTCTTGCCGGAAGAACTTGCGCCCTCCAGACTGAATCCCCCGCCCTCCGAGTCTGTCAGGCGCAGCAGCGGCCCGGCAAAGGCAAGGCAGAGGGCGAAGGTCAGACGGCTGTTGCCCACGGCCAGCGTCGCGGCGTCCTTCCAGCCGTCCAGCGCGCCCGCCATGCCGTAAAGGTCAGCATGAAAGGCGCTTTGCAAAACAATATCTTCCCCGCGTTTCATACCGTAAACGGCATCCGGCAGGACATACGCCGTTCCATACCAGCCCACACGGGGAACGCAGACTATATGCCGGGTATGACGCACGCTGAGAAGGAAGGAGGACAGTTTGGAGCGTGTGCCGGGAACGCCGAACCAGCCGCCATTAGTGAGAACTCCGAACCATTCCCCGCCCTGCCTGCTAAGAATATCAAGAGGCATGGCCCACGAATGCAGGCGATTGTCGGGATCGCGCCATTCCAGCAGCAGGCCCCAGTCTTTCCCGTTGTCGTCGCGCGTCATGCCCCGCACAAAGAGCGGCGGCCCCAGCCGGATTTGCGTACTGTCTCCGTCGGGCTTGAGTATCTCCTTGTACAGTCCGGCCCCTCTGCCCTCTGAGACGAGGTAATACCCTTCCGGCATAATGCAGCCGTCACCCTGTTTGCGGTTGCGCGCCGCCTCTACCGCCTCGCGCACGGCGTCCACGCCCCGGGCAAGGTGCAAATCATTGAAGTCGGCCTTCCTGCCGTCAATGAGCGGGCAGATCGCCAGCTTGCCGCCCGCGGCGGCCGCCGCCTTGCGGGCCGCCTCCACGCCCGGATTGAACGGCGTGCCGTCCGGCTTTTCGCCGCCCTCGTCATTGTCCGCGCAAAGCACGATCTCCCGCTCCGGGTACCGCTGCCGCATGGTGCGGGCCACGGATTCAAGGTTTCCGGCATTGAAGGCCATGATCACCGCGTGCCCTGTGGCCATACGCAGACTTGCCGCCGTGGCGTAGCCCTCGCAGATAAGCAGCGGCCCGTCCACGCGGCCGTCCTTTGCCCGCAGGGCAAAGCAGCCGCCCGCCGTCTTGCCGCCGGAAAGAAAGCGCTTGGTGCCGTCGGTATCAATAAATTGCAAAGACTGACCTCTGTCGTCGAAAGCGTCCAGCACGGGCACGATCAGGCGGCCGCCAATATCCATACGCAAACCGAAATTCTGAACACCCTTGCGCCGCAAGTAGCGATGCGCGTTTGTTGCCTCCTGGGCATTGCGCCATTTCTCGGCTGCCTTTGCCGCCGCCGCGGCAAAGCGCCCGGCCCGCTCGGCCTCGGCTTCCCGCCTGGCGGCTTCGATGCGCTCCCGGTACGCCTTGCGCTCGGCCCCGCTCATTTCCTTTTCGGATTTCAGGGTGTGCGTGCCTTCGTCGCCGGTACGCCAGTTGCGCCACCAGAGGGACGCCGGTTCATCAAGATGCGCCTTGTATGCGCCGTCAAGCTCTCTGGGCTTGTCTATCGTGCCGCAGCGGTGGAGCACGCCGTCAGCTTCCAGCGTCTCGACCACCAGACCGGCGGCCGCAAGTCTGTCTCTGAAGGTCTGTAAAATGGCGCTACTCATGGCAGCACCTCACAGAAAGAAGGGAAAGAAAAAGCATAGGGAACTCACTCTGTTTGGGGATAAAAAAGAAGGCGGGGCGCAACGCTCCCCGGCCAGAGTGAGGCCGCCAGTCCTCGCGGATACTGGACGTTGTGCCCCGCCAATATGTGAAAGCAGCCCGCCGCACGGATGCACGGCAGGTACTTTGACGACATAAAGCGGTTGTCTGATATGCGGCAAATCTTCTCACGGCATTGGGGATACCGAAACGGCGCTTGCCTTGCCTCACTCTGTTTGGGGCCTTCACCATGCCGGAAAGGCCCCGCAGGGTCAAGGGCATGGACAGGCCGCCAGACAGGCAGGCGCAGCGGTGGAGCACGCCGTCAGCTTCAAGCGTCTCGACCACCAGACCGGCGGCCGCAAGTCTGTCTCTGAAGGTCTGTAAAATGGCGTTCATGGCCGCACCTCCTGTGCTGGAAGTGCGCCGGGCTTGCTGAAGGAAAAAGAAATCATAACGGCCTCACTGATTTGGGATAAAAAAGAAGGCAGGGTACAACGCTCCCCGGCTCAGTGAAGCCGCCGCAGCCTCGCGGACATGCGGACGTTGTACCCTGCCAATATGCGCAAGCAGCCCGCCACGCGGAACGCGAGCAGGTACTTTGACGGCAAAAGTGGTATGACTGGCAAAGATTTTCCCAGCACTTGGGATGCTGAAAAGGCTTTTGCCTTGCCTCACTGATTAAGGGACCCCTAGCATGCCGGAAGCAGCGGCAGGCGTCAAGGCCGCCTTGCTCCGTGCCGGGAAATGCGGCATACTTGAAGCCGACATCAACCCACCTTGTTTCTTGCCCCCGTCCCCCGGGGGCTTTTTTATTGCTCATTTATGCCGCCTCCCCAGAAGACAGACGGGCAATCAGAGCGCGAATGTCTTCCACACGATAGGCGGACACGCGCTTGTTGAGCGGTACAGGCGCGGGAAAGCGGCCTTCCTTGATACCGGCATACCAGGTTGTTTTGCTTACGGGGATGACTTTCAGGACATCCGCAAGGCGGACAAAGCCGACGGCGGGCAGCGTGGGAACGGACGTTTCAGACTGTTCGGCCATAAAAAATCCTCCGTGAAAGAGTAAAGACTTTCGCGGAGGATAACCCGTCAGGGCGCTGATCTGGCAAGATGTCACAACGTATCTTTTTTCTTGAGGCGGTCGCATCGCAGGCGGAAACCCTGCGCCGACAGAACGCTTTCTTCCCTGTCCAGCAGAAGACCCACCTGAAAGCGGGACAGACGCAAGTCCAGAAGATGCGCGGCGATCTCCGCATCTGACTTGCCGTCCGTTCTCA
>CAMBWG010000249.1 GCA_945871415.1 uncultured Desulfovibrio sp. | reverse complement strand
CCCCCCCCCCGCCCCCCCCCCCCCCCCCCCCCCCAATTCTTCACTTTTACCTTTCACCTGCCCAACTTATTGGGCGGCGCGGCGATTGCGGAGATACTGCTGCACGGCACGGTTATGCTCGCCGAGAGTTTTGCTGAAGGAGTGTTCGCCGCCGTCCGTCTTGGCGACAAAGTAGAGAAAATCATGCTTTTCCGGGCTAATGGCCGCTGCAAGGGCGGTTATGCCGAAAGAACAGATGGGGCCGGGGGGAAGACCGGGCCGCTGATAGGTGTTATAGGCATTGCTTGCATCGTCGAGATGCTTACGACGCAGATTACCTTCAAAATAGCGTCCAAGACCGTAGATAACGGTGGGATCGGCCTGTAACAGCATACCGCGTTCCAGCCGATTTGCGTATACGCCGGCCACGCGGGGGCGTTCGGCCCGGACGGCGGTTTCCCGCTCCACGATGGAGGCCAGAATAACCCAGCGCCGGAGGGTGGCGGTATCGGGCTTTTTGCCGTCGGGCCAGAGGGGAGCGGCCTTGAGCCAGAACGTATCCACCATGCGCCCGGCCACGGCGCGCGCCTGTGCCTTGTCCGGCACATCGGCCTTTTTCAGCAGATAGGTATCCGGCATGAGGAAGCCTTCGGCGCAATCAAAGGGGATACCGTAATGCCGCAGAAAAGCGGGGTCGAAAATAACTTCCCGGAAGTCCTCGGCCCGGACAAGCCCCGCTTCTTCCAGAACCTCGGCCGTCTGCCACCAGGTCAGCCCCTCCCGCACCGTCACCCGGAAAAGAATGGGCTGCCCGTTGACAAGAGTGTCCAGAATCTGCTCCGGCGTCCAGCCGCTGTTGAGCGCAAAGCGGCCGGCCTGCATGCGATGCCCCCACTTCTTGTAGCGGGCCAGCAGACGAAAATACAGCTCGTTGGAAATAAGCCCCTGACTCTCCAGTCGCACGGCAACGGCGCGCATGGTGTCCCCGGGAGCTACATCAAACACGCACTCGCGCCCGGGCTGCTCCGGCGGCGTATGCAGAAAGCGGTAGCCTTCATAGGCGGCAAAACCGGCCGCCCCGGCGCAAAGCAGAACAATCAGGGCCAGGAGCTTGAAGAAGAGCTTCATGCAGGCATCCTCTGGTCGGGAGGCAGGGACAGGAAGGATTGCAGGATACGCACGGCGGCCTGCTGATCGAGCACGGCCTTGCGCCGGGAGTGCTGCACTCCGGCTTCGCGCAGATCGGACCAGGCTTCTTCGGAGCTGAGAAACTCCGGCATGAAGTACAGAGGGACGGAAAGACGACGCTTGAGGCGCTCCGCCACCTTACGTACCTGCCGCGTTGTCAGGCTGTCGCTGCCGTCATCCAGCAGAGGAAGCCCCATGACCACGGCTTCGACGCCTTCGTTTTCGGCCAGGGCCGCCAGCGCGTCAAGAAGGGCCTTGCGCCCGGAAAAATCATCCAGACGCAAGGTTTTCAGCGGGTAGGCCAGCACGCCGCCGGGATCGCATGCGGCGAGCCCGGTGCGTGCAAGGCCGTAATCAATGCCGAGGCATTTCATAAGAAAAGGACTAGAGGCCCATCCTGGCCCGCACATCCTCAAGGGTGGCGGAGGCAAAGGCCCGCGCCCGCTCGTTGCCGTCCGCGAGAATGGCACGAACGCGATCGGTGCTGAGCGTGGCGCGCCGCTCCTGCAGAGGAGCCAGGAACTCGCCGAGATGCTTCAGGAAGCGCTTTTTGCAGTCCACGCAGCCGAACGTGGCTCCCGTACAGCCGCTGCGGATTTCTTCCTGCTCTTCCTTGCTGGACAGCAGCAGATGATAGGGAAAGAGATTGCAGATATCGGGATTACCGGGATCGCTCTTGCGCAGACGGTTCTTATCCGTAAACATGCCGCGAACCTTGGCCTCGATATCGCTCATGGCATCGCTCAGGAAGATGCCGTTGTTATAGCTCTTGGACATCTTGCGACCGTCGAGACCGGGACACTTGGCGGCGGGCGTCAGCATGGCCTGCGGTTCCGGGAAGGTTTCGCCGTACAGGTAGTTGAAACGCCGGGCGATTTCCCGCGTCAGCTCCATGTGGGGCAGCTGATCCTCGCCCACGGGCACGCCGTGCGGCTTGTACATGAGAATATCCGCGGCCATCAGCACGGGGTAACACAGAAACCCCGCGTTGCCGAGATCCTTGTTGCTGATCTGCTGCTGCTGTTCCTTGTAGGTGGGATTCCGCTCCAGCCAGGAAACAGGCGTGATCATGGACAACAGCAGGGAAAGCTCGGCATGTTCCTTGACGGCGGACTGCCGGAAAATCACGCATTGTTCGGGATCAAGACCGGCGGCAACCCAGTCTTTCACCATCTCGTCGATATTATCCCGCACCCGGGAGGGGTCCGCGTAGTCGCTGGTCAGGGCGTGCCAGTCGGCGACGAAGAAATAGGCCTCTTCCGTACGTTGCAGCTCCACATAATTTTTCAGCACGCCGAAATAATGACCCAGGTGCAGCGGGCCCGTGGGGCGCATGCCGGAAACGGTGCGGGGACGTTGATTGCTCATGGGAATCCTTCCTGATGGTTCGCGGACCGGGCCAGCCGGCCCGGCGGGACAAGCGGAGCCGCCCTACAGAGCGGGCAGACCAAACACAGAAAACAGCGTCTTCAGACACAGCAGCATAAGGGGGACCAGCAGCCTGTCCAGCAGACCCGCCGCCATCAGCCCCACAAGAATAACCATGCCGTAGCGCTCCACGCTCATGTAGCGGGCCGCGACGCCGGGAGGCAGAAAATACGCCAGCACCCGGCTGCCGTCCAGCGGCGGAATGGGCAGCAGGTTGAGACAGGCAAGCCCGATATTGATGCCTGCGCCGTAAAACAATGCCTTGACGATAAATTCCGTTGTGGAACTGTCAGCCGGATCGAGGCCCAGAAAACCGCGCAGCAGCGCGGCCATGCCGACGGCCAGCAGCAGATTTGTTCCCGGCCCGGCCAGCGCCACCAGCATCATGCCCTTGATCGGATTGCGGAAATGGCGGGGATTGACCGGCACGGGCTTGGCCCAGCCGAAAACAAAGCCCCCCAGAACGCTGGTCAGCACAAAGACCGCAAGCCCCAGCGGATCGATATGCGGCAGGGGGTTGATTGTCAGACGCCCCATGAAACGGGGGGTGGGATCTCCCAGTTTGTCCGCAACCCAGCCGTGCGCCACCTCATGCAGGATGATGCCGAGCAGCGCGGGCAGGAAGATCACGGACACGCGCTGCACCGTTGCAAAGATATCAAAATCCATCATGGGCGGCTTGTATCATGGGCATTGCGGCCTGTCGAGCCGCGGCCGCGGGCCGGACGTTCACTGCTTTTCCGTACCCGCGGGTTCCTTCCGGGCCTCGGCGTCATGCAGCATGCGCAGCACCAGATCCGCCATGGGACGGGGATCCACATCCATAGTCCGGGGAAAAGAGATGCCGCGTTCGGCCATAGCGGTCTTGAGCGCCTCCATATTGCCCAGACCGGCCATGGAGATAGCCGTTGAAGCGCTGATGCGATTCATGGAAAAATTCCGCAGAATATCCCGCAGTCGTTCTTCTTCCTTCTGCGCGGCGAGCGCGCGCTCATCCACGGCGGGCTTCTTCTTTCCAAAACCAAACATCCTCAGCCACTCCTTTGCACCTTACGGTGCGCAAAACATGGACGTTCACAAAAAAACGGGCTTTTCCCCTTTTCTTTCCGCCCGTTCCGTGTCCGGGGCGAAGGCCGCCAAAACGGTGACGGCCCGCGACGCAAACGCCGCCTGGAACTCCTTCAGTCTGAAGCGCTTCGTATTTCAAACCATACGGCCTGTCGTTTCGCGAAAAAACGCTGGCTTCCCGCCCGGTTCTGGTTGGACGGCGCTGTGCCGCCGCCTCGCGTTTCTCCTTTTTCAAGGGTAAAACGCTCTAACCGGCAGAAGCCACCTTACGCACCAGCAGCCGGTCATCCGGCCAGATGCGGCGATCCGGCGTCAGCAGCTCGCCGTCACGCGCCACCAGAGCGCATTCTTCCGCGATATCCAGCGATGCGAGCAGCTGACGCGCCGTTTTGGGACGCGGCAGCGAAAGCAGGGTATCTTCGGGCTGCAACAGCACGGTCACACGTGCGCCAGTGTGCTCGGGCACACGGATGAGAGGGCTCTTTTCGTCAGACATGGCAGTTCCTGCGGCTTAAGGTTCCAACTAGAATATTTTCAGTTTGAAATGCTTCGCATTTCAAACCATACGGCCTGTCGTTTCGCGGA
>CAMBWG010000248.1 GCA_945871415.1 uncultured Desulfovibrio sp. | reverse complement strand
TTGAAATGCTGTGCATTTCAAACCATACGGCCTGTCGTTTCGCGGAAAAAGCGCGCTTTTTCCGCCCGCTTCGGGCCGGGCGGCGCCGTGCCGCCGCCTCGCGTTTTATCTTTTTCAAAGCTAAAATGCTCTAGATACCGTAGACGCCGTTCACCTGCAGATTATACACCCCGTTCTCGGCCCGCGCCAGGCCGATACGCATGAACAGCTGTTCATAGCGCAGCATGCGCGCCTGCAGTTCGTTGATGGTGTCCGCCCTGTTTTTAAGGCTTGCCCGATACCAGGCCCACTGCATGAGCGGCAGATTGAACCACTCGCGCTCGTTCTGAAAAATAATGCGGATGATATGCGGATGCGTCGCGCGATTGTCCGGCGTGAGCTTGACCTTGTTGCGCTGACATTTGGTGGTTGCCAGCGAACGCAGAACGCACTGTTCTTCCCTGATATAGCGGTTGTCGTGGATGGTCGTCTGAAATTCTCGCGCCAGAGAACCGCGACAGGTCAGCGCCAGCGCCTTCTTCAACGCGCCGCCGCTGGCGGGGGTTGCCGAAATCAGACGCTCCATGAAGAAGTCTTCCACAAAGGGGGGGTCGCCGTAAAACTCCCCGTCCATCTCCAGCACCGCCCCGGGCAGAATCCCCCTGGCAACGCAGGCGCGCTCGCTCAGATAGGGCAGGGGACGGACGTTCTGTCCCGTTGCCATATCGACGCCCGTCACATACAGCAGACCACCCTTGCCGTAGGGCGTCAAATCCGTCACGATAATGGAGCAGGTCATTCTCTCCTCCTGCGGCGCTGCATCGCGCAGCGCGAAATCGGCTCCCGACCGGTCGCCGAATCTGGCTCCGCTCCCCCCTGCTCCGACAGACGTCAGGCATCCTCACACGCGCAGCCAGTCTAAAAAATATCAGTCATCCCCGGCCCGGCAGCGCCGTCCGGGCGGGGTCTCCAATCCAGAGCATTTTCAGTTTGAAACGCCGTGCGTTTCAAAACATGCGACCTGTCGTTTCGCGGAAAAACGCGGTTTTTCCGCTCGCTCCGGGCCGGGCGGCGCTGTGCCGCCGCCTCGCTTTTGTCTTTTTCAAAGGCAAAATGCCCTAGATTTCCGTCACCACGGGCACAACAACCGGATCACGCTCCAGCACCCGGCGGAAAAAACGCCGTAGCGACGAGCGTATGCCGTCCTGCAGACGCGTCAGCTGCCCTGGGCGAACGGCCTCTATCTCGTCGAGCACGAGACATTTGGCATCTTCCAGCACGTGACTGTAGCGCTGCTCGAACACAAAACCCTTGGAGAACATTTCCGGCCCGTGCAGGACGCTGCCCGTCTCCGAGTCCAGCACCAGCACGACCACGGCCATGCCTTCATCCCCGAGGATTCGACGTTCCCGCAGCACCGCCGTGCCGACATCCCCCACGCCCTTGCCGTCCACCAGCGTGCACTCCACCGACAGCGCCGGTTCCAGACGGAAGCCGTCGGGCAGGAGCGTAATAGGATGTCCGTCTTCCAGCACCACCACGTTTTCACGGGGCACGCCTTCTTCCACGGCCAGCCGTCCGTGCTTGACAAGGTGGCGGTATTCCCCGTGCACAGGCACGAAAATGTCGGGGTTGACCGTATGCAGCATCTCCACCAGCTCCTCACGGTGCGCATGTCCCGAGGCATGAATGGAGCGCACGCTTTCATACAGTACTTCCGCGCCCAGCCGGTACATTTCATTAATCAGGCGTGAAACGGCCTTGGCATTGCCGGGGATCATCCGGGAACTCATGACGACCGTATCGCCCTCGCGCACGCTCAGCTGACGATGCCCGCCGTAAACCATCCGGGACAGGGCCGACAGCGGCTCGCCCTGCGCTCCCGTCACGACCAGCACAAGCTGCTCGTCGGGCAGGTCCGGCACCCCGTTGTGCGCATTGAAGAAATTGGGCGGCAGCTTGGCAATGCCCAGATCCCGGGCCATCTCGATATTGTTTGCCAGGGACTTGCCGCTGATGACCACAGTGCGCCCATGTTCCTGCGCCAGGTCAAAGACTTCCTGAATGCGCTGAATATGGCTTGAAAACAGCGTGATGACAATGCGGCCCTTTGCCGTGTCAAAGACTTTCCCCAGCGAGGCCTTGACCTCGCGCTCCGACAGGGAGTGCCCGTCGCGCTCCACATTGGTGGAGTCGGCCATGAGCAGACGCGCCCCCTTGGGGCCCACGAACTCGGCGATACCTTTCAAGTCCGTGGGAATGCCGCTCATGGGCGTGGGATCGAGCTTGAAGTCGCCGGTATGGATCACGCGGCCCACCGGGGTTTCCACTCCCAGCGCAAAGCCTTCGGGGATGGAATGGCAGACCGGGAAAAAACGAAAATGCAAATCCCCCAGCCGTACCCGCCCGCGGCTGTCCACGGGGCAGAGCTCCACCATATCCAGCAGCTCGTGCTCGCGCAGCTTGTGCTCCACCAGCGCCAGCGTAAAGCAGGAGCCGTAAATGCGCACGCCTTTCAGCTGCGGCACAATCCACGGCAACGCGCCGATATGATCCTCATGCCCGTGCGTCAGCACGATGCCGATCAATTTTTCCTTAACAGCAGACAAGGCCGCAAAATGCGGAATCACCACATCCACGCCAAGATGGCAATCATCGGGAAACATCAGCCCGCAATCTATCATCACCACGCCGCTGGCGGTTTCCCACAGCTGGCAGTTGAGGCCAATCTCGCCCAACCCTCCCAATGGCGTTATCGTCAAATAGGCTTCGTTCATCAATCCTCTGCTTCGCGCACAAACAGCGCTACAGGGCAGACGCAACGCGCCTGCCCTTTCGTCAGTTCCGGGACGTACTGTCGACCATGTCGACAAAAATTTTCCGGGTAAAAAAGCCTGTCCCCGGACAGCTCCGCTTCCCCGAAGCGGACGGGTGCGCGCGCCTGCGGGGACGCACGCATACAGAAATACCGCCCTCGCGCACCTCAGTGCGGCGCGGCAGCAACTTTCGGGCGCACATTCCTTCCGGCATCGTTACCGGGAAGGCGGCGCACTCTGTCCAGGCAGCCCGGCGGGCTACTTTTTCGGCCGGGCTTCGTTCTGTCGTGCCGCCGCGCGCGTCACATCAGGATGAAATTCACCCATGGCCACATAGAGCTGCGCCAGCGCCGTCAGATAGTCGGCCTTGGCTCCGGTCAGGGACGAATGCGCCGTCTTGAGATTGGAAGAGGCGTCCAGCACGTCAAAATTTGTGCCCACATGCTCCTGATAGCGGGCAACGGCCACATCATAGGCTTCCTTAGCCTGCGCCACGCCCTTCTGCGCCACGCCGATACGTTTTTCCGCCTCACGGACAGCCAGCAGCTTGGACTTGATGTCATAGCCCACGTTGAGCTTGAGGTCTTCTTCTTCGTAACGCATCTTGGTCACCAGCCAGCCCGCCTGCTGATCGGCGTAGTAGGTGGTGCCCCACTGAAAGACTTCCCAGGTTGCGCGCGCGCCCACTTCCCACGAGGACATGCGCGAACCGTAATTCCCGGCATTACGCAAATCAGGCGTATTGCCCTCCTGCGTAATATTGTAATAGGCCTCAATCTGCGGGTAATATTCGCTCTGCACTTCCTTCTGACTCTTGCCCGCAATTTCCACGCTTTTGGCGGCAATATACAAATCGGGACGCTGCCGGTAGGCGCGTTCCAGACACTGCTCCAGCGAAAAACGGAACGGCACATGCCGCAGGGTGCCCGCATACGCGACCCGCGCCGTGGCCGGCAGTCCCAGCAGGGTATTGAGCTCAGCCAGATACGTTTCCCGCGAATTCTCCGCCTGAATATAGGAGCGTTCCGCCTCGCTGACGTCAACCTCGGCCTGAAGCACGTCCAGACGCGGACTCAGGCCCACGTCATAATACGCGCGGGTAATCTTGAGCTGATCGCGCAGGCGCTCCAGAGATTCCTTTTCGCTGAGACTGTTCTCCGCCGCGCGCAGATAGTTGAGAAAAGCCGTCTGCACCTTTTCCGTCATGCTCAGTTCAGCCTGACGCACGGAGGCCTTGTCGCTGTCGGCCTGCAGAGCCGCCTTCTGATAGGCGGCCAGCAGCCGGAAGCCCTGAAAGACGGGCTGCGACACTTCAATGCCCCAGCTGTACACGCCGTATTCCGCCGGACGCTGAGCCGAGGCGGGACGGCGCTCCTGCTTGGTCACGCTGTAGCTCATGCCAAGTCTGGGACCGAATGCCCCCCGGGCGGACTTGCGTCCTTCTTCCGAGGAGCG
>CAMBWG010000247.1 GCA_945871415.1 uncultured Desulfovibrio sp. | reverse complement strand
TACCTAACCTGACTTCCCCCTTTTCGTGAAGAGGGTTTGCAGACACACCCTAGTCAAGTCGCCTTCACCGGGGGAAGACGCCGTGGCCGCCGTCCCCCACGTCAGGCCGTTGTACGCGCCGGCGCTCCGCATCCACGCCTCGCAGGAGACATTGGAAGACGCCACCGTCCATGTTACCGGCGTACCGTCAAGCGAGACCTCCTTCCCGTCGATTTCCAAGGTCGCCTTCAGGGTGATGGTCTGGTATTTGTCATCGACAAAGGATGTGCCGCCGCCGCTGTCAGTCAGGACAAAAGTCACCTTGCTGACAGACAAGTCGACCGTCACCGTGTCCGTCCCCACCGTGGCCGTGATCGTCCGCGTCGCCGTGCTGGTGCCCGTAGCCGTCAGCTTGACGGTAAATTTTCCATCTTTGTCTGTTGTCGCTCCGGTGGAAGAGAAGTTTAAATTCTCTCCCGAAAGCGTCACCGCGGTGTCGCCCAGAGGATTGCCGTTGGCTTGCAGCGTAAACGTCACTTCTGTTTCCACACCCAGCGTCAGCGTGCCCGGACTGGCTTCAAGGCTGTACTTCGCCGCGCCCACGGTAAGCGACGCGCTGACCGTCTCCCCGTTCACCACAGCTTCCACGGCCAGAGTGCCGGAAACTGTGGCCATCAAACCCGTTACGACAATTTGTCCCTTTTTGTCCGTCGTCTGTTCCCCTTCGGGCAGGCCGCTGAAATTGTCGCTGGGCGTGAACGTCACCTTCGCATTGGGCAGCGGCTGACTATTGGCTTTCAGCGTGAAAACGACCTTTTGCTCCTTGTGCTGCGTCAGCGTGCTCGGACTGGCTTCAAGGCTGTACGTTGCCGCCGTGACCTGTAACTTCACTGTGGCCGTTGCCCCGCCGTCCACTGTGGTGGTGATGGAAGCATCCGTCCGGGAAACAATCACCTTCGCCGTTATGGCGCCGCTGGCATCCTGCGTGACATAGGTATTTTCCGGCTTCCCGTCAAAGGTAACGCCCGTGCCGGACAGCGTGATTTGCGTGCCCTTCGGCACCGGAATCCCGCCCTGCGTCAGCGTGAAGGTGATTTCCGTTTCCTTGTACTGCGTCAGCGTGTTGGTATCGGCCGTCAGCGCATAGTTGCCGGGCTCCACGGTAAACGTATACGTCAGCGTTTGCCCGTCCGCTTCCACGCTGATCGTCTGACTCGTATCGTTGGTCAGCGCGGTCAGCTCAAGCGTCACCCTGCCGTCGCTGCCGGTCTTTTCTGTTGCCCCCTGAGCCAGTTCCCTGAAAGCCGCATTGGCCGCAAAGCGCACTTCAAGGCCGGATTGCGCCACGCCGTTGCGCGTAAAGGTAAATGTCACACGCTGCGTTGTTCCCTGCGTCAGCGCCGTGGACAAGACGTTCATTTTCAGTGTGGCATTGGCGACGACATTGACCGTAAAACTCTGCTCGTTTTCCCCGGCGCGGACATGCAGCGTCACCGGCCCGGCAACGGGACTTGTCACCCGCACCGTGAAACAGCCCTGACTGTCCGTGACGTAGCTGTGCGACGCGGTCGCCGCATGGGCCTCGCGCGCGCCGAACAGTCCGCCCAGCACGTCCCCGGCCAGCGCAAGAAGACTGCGGGAAGGCTGCGGCGCAACGGCGAGCGTCACGTTGTCGGCGCGCACCCACACGGTTTTACCCGCCCACGCCCTGCCGAGCCCGTCCGTCACACGGAAGGCAAAGGCGTTGGTCTGACCGGACACCGGGCCGAGATATTCAATACGCCCGGCGTTTTTCGCCCGGTATTCCAGTATGATCCTGTTCTCGCGATCCACAAACTCATGCCGGGAGCCGGACACGGTGCGCAGTTCCGCCACCTTGGCATGGCTGGTCTGTTCCTCCCACGGCATATCGAAATGCCAGGTGAATTGCAGGCCGAATTCCGTATCCGCCTTGCCGCGTTCCGTGCTGCGCTGCCGCGCAAAGGCCGACAGCAGCGGAATGGGCGTATATTCCACGCCGTAAGACCACACGCGCGGGTCCTTCTCCAGATCGTCCGAAGAACCGTACATGGCCACGTTATCGCCGTACCACTGGCTGAAGGAGCCGGTCAGCGCCACATTGCGATAAAAGGGCAGATAGGCTTTCGCCCGCGCATCCCAGCCCCGCGCCGGTCGTTCCTCCACAAAATCGCCGTCAAAGTCGCGCGAATTTTTCCAGCCGGAGAGCGGCGTATAATAGTTGGCCGCCAGATGGAACCAGTCGTACTGCGCTTCGAGGCCCGCGCCGCCGCGCTGATGCGAGCGGCTGAAATCATTGTCGAAAAAGACGTTCCAGCCCAGCATGAGATTGCCCGCCTCCTCCATGCTTTCCGCAAAGGGGAACCAGCGGTGCCCAAGGCCGAAGTTACCGATCCAGCGTTGCGATCCGTCTTCCTCGCCGCCGGAAACATCCATGCTGCGCGCCCCGATCTGAGTGAACAGCGTATGCTGCGGCGCATCCCGGAACGGCAGCAGCACGTCTCCTTCCCCGGAGAAGCGCCCGTCCCGGTCGAGCTGGAAATTAAGCCGCGCGCGACCGTTGTCCACAAGGCCGGACAGCGCGGCCTCCCCGGCGGAATTGAGCATGCCCATGCCGTAGTTCAGGCCGCGATCCAGCGCCATGTCCATAAGATTGAAATTCTCAAAGCCGCGGGAAGCGTAGTCCCGGCGGCGGCCGCTGTACTCGTCGCCCAGCCGACGGGGAAGGAGCGTCCCGTCAGGCGACGAAAACGCCCCGTCGCCCATGAGGCCCGCGCCCATGTAGGCCCGCGCCTGCCGTCCGTCAAAGGCGTCGGCGCTGCCCGCCCGGCGCGCCGTGCCGTCCTGATGATAGCCCAGCCCCTCGTCCCGCGCGCCGGTTGACGGCGCAAGGCCCGGCAGGCCCATGAACGTGGCCGCCACATTGAACAGGGCCGCATCCAGCCCGCGCGGCCGTTCCCGGTCGGCGTCCCCAGCCCGGTCGGCGTCCTTCTCCGGCCCGACGGCGGCAACGTCCGCGCGCGACGCACTCGCGGCGCGGTCGGACGACGCGCCGGAGACAAAGCCGACGCCGTCCTGTTTTCGGGCCACACAGCCGCCCAGCGGCACGGGCAATATCAGGGCCACAATCAGCGACCAGACAAGCAGGACGCGGCACGGCAGCAGACGATCAGACATCATGACGGCAGACCTCCGGGCAACAAAAAAGGCCCTGTCCCCCGTGGGGGGACAAGGCCATGTCTCCTGAATGCGAAAAAACACGGAACGCCGCGCGGCGCACAAACGCGGGCACGTTTTCCAACAAATGGGCTAGGTAGGTGCAAGAATCATGCTAAAGCACGTCCCAGAGCCGACGCCTGCCGTCCCTTTGCCTGCCTTTTCCTCCATGAATACTCCTCCCGGTAGTATAATAGACGAATTTGACCGATATGTAAAGAACTTGTGAGCCTGCCCCGCGCCTCGCCACGGGAGACGGGCGGGGTGTTTTTTTCGTGGGGGGAAGGTCCCCTTTGTGGCAGATTGTAAAAAGGGAGGCTACTGCCGCTGGTTGCCGAATGCGGCATGCAATCTGCTAAAAAAACTTTCCAGGGAATTGCTTCGATATACCGCCAAGGTCAATTCCATGAGCTGGTCGGCATCGTCCAGCACATGGACGGCGCTTTCCACCTCCTGCGGCAGCGCGCCGAAACGATCCCGCAAAAGGGCAAGAAGCACCGCCCGCCCCCTCTTGAGTTCGCCACTAGCCTCGCCAAGCACCAATCCCTGTCTGATGTATTCGTCCTTCCATTGCGCGGCTCTTTCTTCCAGCATGGCGTCCACCTCGTCCAAGTCTCGAAATTCGGGAATTTCGTCTGTCATTCCGGAACGTTTGAAAACCACCCGCCCCAACCATACCTGAAACGTCCGACGCAAAGCAATATAGGCGGGATCGCGCAGACGTTCCTTCAAAATCTTCACGATGGGCCGGACTTCTTTTTCTCAAACTCGACACCGACGCGGATAAGAAGCCGGGAACGTATCCATTCCAGTACGGCCAGCGTCGCCAACGCGACAACAGCGGCAATGGTGATGACGACAAGCGTTGAAACATTGTAGCTCGTCAGCACCCTGTCATAGACCTGGAGCATGTAGATGGAAAAGGTGAGCTGCAAGATATTGATGCACATGCTGAACAGCATGGCATACCAGAAGACTTTTTGAGGGTGTTGATAAACTAATGACTTCGCGACATTTATGTGCGATAAGATTACATG
>CAMBWG010000246.1 GCA_945871415.1 uncultured Desulfovibrio sp. | reverse complement strand
CAGAGATGAGGGGTTCCCCTTCCCCCCGATATTCTACGAATATGTTACCGGCTGCCGGCAGACTTCAGTTTCGCAGCCAGAGGGCCGCGCCGTCCGCCTGCGCGGGCAGCACTTCGCCCACCACGGCATCCAGATCGCCGTTTTCCCGCAGGAAGGCGCGAACTTCCTCCAGACGATCCCGCGGAACAGCCAGCAGCATTCCGCCTGAGGTCTGGGCATCAAAGGCCACCATTTCCAGCGCATCGTCCACGCCCTCGCTCCGGCGCAGGGAACAGAGGCAGTGACGTCGGTTGTTGTAGCTGCCTGCCGGAATAAGGCCGTCATTGGCATAGTCCAGCACGCGCGGCAGCAGCGGCAGGGCCGTCATATCCAGCGCCACGCAGACGCCCGAAGCAAGCGCCATCTCCAGCGCATGCCCTGCCAGACCAAAACCCGTCACGTCCGTGGCGGCAGGCAGGCCGAAACGCCGTATGGCTTCGCCAGGGAAACGGTTGAGCCGTCCGCACCAGCGGCACAGGGCCGCTTCGCTTTCTCCGGCGCCTTCCCAGCCGGCCTTGACGCCCGTGGCAAGAATCCCCGTTCCCAGCGGCTTGGTCAGCACCAGCGCAAGACCGGGGCGCAGATTGCGATTTTCCGCAATATGTTCCGGATCAATCAGCCCGGTGACGGACAGACCGAACTTCAGCTCGTCATCCTGCACCGTATGCCCGCCCACGATGACGGCTCCGGCTTCCACGGCAGCTTCCGCGCCGCCCCTCAGGATAGCGGAAAGCACGCCTTCGGGATCGTTTTCGGCCAGCTCCTGCGGAAAGCAGGCAATATTCATGGCGCACCACGGTTCGCCCCCCAGCGCGTACACGTCGGAAAGAGCGTTGGCAGCGGCAATACGGCCAAAATGAAAGGCGTCATTGACGACAGGCGCAAGGATGTCCACCGTCTGTACCAGCGCCCTGCCTGCGGGCACGCGCACAACGGCGGCATCTTCGTTCCGGGCCCGCCCGGCCAGCACGCGCGATTCCAGCGCCGCGGGCATGACGGACGACAAACCGCTCAAAAGCTGCTCCAGGGCCCCTGGAGCCATCTTTGCCGCTCAGCCGGCGGCTTTGGCCTTCTGCAAAAGCTGCATGCCGCACTCCTTATTTTTCCGTACCGTTGCCCAAACCGGAGTTCTGGCCCAACGGGCACAAATCCCGCGAGCAGGGCAGATTCCGGGACAAAGTACCTCTCAGAGGATTTTCAGTTTGAAACGCGCTGCGTTTCAAACCATACGGCCTGTCGTTTCGCGGAAAAACGCTTTTTTTTGCGCTCACTCCGGGCCGGGCGCCGGAATTGCCCGGAACAGGCTGCTTATGGGAATCCAGACGCGGGGAATCAGTAAAAAAACAGGGGAAAGGCACTTCCCGACGGACACGAGCGCAGCTTGCGGCGACGTTCGCCTGATCCGCCGGAAAATCCCCTTCCCCCAAAACGCCAAAAGGGGCCCTGAGGCCCCTTCAGATTTGCACAGGGAAAACTAGTTCGCCGTGTCAGCGTCAGCTCCCGTCGCAGGTGCAGCAGCTTCCGTCTTGGCCGCGGCTTCGGAAGCCTTGGCTTCGGGCTGATGCGTGAGTTCAATAATCGCCATCGGCGCATTGTCGCCCTTGCGGGGCATGGCGAGCTTCATGATGCGGGTGTAACCGCCCGGCACGCCGCCGAACAGGGGACCAATCTCGTCGAACAGACGCTTCACCAGCGCGTGGTCGCACAGCACACGATAGGCCTGGCGACGAGCATGCAGGTCATTGCGCTTGGCCAGGGAGATCAAGGGCTCCACAACGCCGCGCAATTCCTTGGCCTTCATTTCGGTGGTGCGAATGCGCCCGTGCTGCAGCAGAGCCTTGGCAAGATTGTGCAACAGGGCCTTGCGGTGCGAAGGCGTGCGCGAGAGTTTTCTGCCGGAATTGCTATGCCTCATTTTGCTGCTTCCTTTTCCATTCCTGATATTTCTTCTCGAAGCCGTCCACCTTCATGCCGAAGTCAAGGCCCATGTCGAGCAGCACGCCCTTGATTTCATCAAGCGACTTGCGGCCGAAGTTCTTGGTCTTCAGCATGTCGTTTTCGGAACGCTGCACCAGTTCGCCCACAGTGGCGATATTGGCGCTGCGCAAGCAGTTGGTGGCGCGTACGGACAATTCGAGATCGTCGATGCTCTTGAACAGATGCTCGTTGATCTCGCCGCTGTCGCTGCTGCCGAGACGCATCTCGCCGGATACCCGCTCATCGAAGTTGATGAACACGGAAATCTGGTCCTTGATGATCTTGGCGCTGTAAGCGATGGCGTCTTCAGGCGACACCGAACCGTCCGTCCAGACTTCGAGGATCAGGCGGTCGTAGTTGGTCATTTGGCCCACGCGAGCCTGTTCGACGGCGTAGGCAACTTTTCGCACCGGCGAAAAGCTGGAGTCCAGCTTGATGACTCCAATTTCGTCAGCAAGGCCCTCGTGCATGTCGGCAGGCACATAACCCTTGCCCATGCGGACTTCAAACTCCATTTCCAGAGTGATGTCCTCGGTCAGGGTGGCTATGTACTGTTCGGGATTCAGCACGACGACGTGCTGATTGCCCTGAATCTGAGCCGCAGTCACAGGACCCTTGGCATCGGCGCGGAGAACAAGCCGCTGGGGCTCGTCCGTATCCATGGCAAGACGCACCTGCTTGATGTTCAGGATAACATCCGTCACGTCTTCAAGTACGCCGTGAATGGTAGTGAACTCATGCTGCACGCCGGTGATTTTCACCGACACAAAGGCCGCCCCTTGCAGGGAGGACAGAAGCACACGACGAAGGGCGTTGCCGATCGTGGTGCCATAACCCCGCTCCAACGGCTCGCACACGAACTTGCCGTGCGTGCTGCTGGCCGTTTCTTCCTCGCGGGAGATCTGATCGGGCTTCACCAGCTCGGACCAGTTCCGCGCGTTGATAAGGCGTTCGCCTTGTTTGATAAGCATGGTCACCCCGCTTATTTGGAGTAAAGTTCGACGATCAGCTGTTCATTGACCGGGAACTGGATATCGTCGCGCTGCGGCAACGCCTTGACCGTACCCTTGAAAGCGGCGCCGTCGGACTCGAGCCAGCCGGGGCAGCCGCGACGGGCGATCACTTCCTGCGCTTCAGCGAGCACAGGGATCTTGCGGTTCTTTTCGGGAACTTCGATGGTGTCGCCCACCTTCACCTGCAGGGAAGGAATGGTCACCTTGTGCCCGTTCAGGGTGAAGATGCCGTGACGCACCAGCTGACGGGCCTGATTACGCGAGTTGGCAAAGCCCAGACGGTACACCACGTTGTCAAGACGACGCTCCAGAATCACCAGCAGGTTGGTACCGGTGACGCCCTTCTGCATTTCGGCCTTCTCGAAGTAGCCGCGGAACTGGCGTTCGAGAATACCGTAGGTGCGGCGGGTCTTCTGCTTTTCACGCAGCTGCACCGCATATTCGCTGACTTTCTTGCGCGCACGGCCATGCTGGCCGGGAGCATAGGGGCGACGTTCCTGAGCGCACTTTTCGCTGAAGCAGCGGTCGCCCTTCAGAAAGAGCTTGCAGCCTTCGCGACGGCAAATGCGGCATTTGGCATCAGTATATTTGGCCATGTCAATAAACCTCTTGCGTTAGACGCGGCGGCGCTTGGGCGGGCGGCAGCCGTTATGCGGAATGGGCGTAACGTCGCGGATGAAGGCGACGCGGAAACCGATGGCGGCGATGGCGCGCATGGCGGCTTCGCGGCCGGAACCGGGGCCCTTCACATACACGCCCACGGTACGCATACCGTTGTCCTGCGCCTTGCGGGCAGCCGTTTCGGCAGCCACCTGGGCGGCAAAAGGCGTCGACTTGCGCGAACCCTTGAAGCCGCTCTGGCCGGAGGAAGCCCAGCTGACGGCATTGCCGCGCGTGTCGGTAAAGGTAATGATGGTATTATTGAACGACGCCTGAATGTGGGCAATGCCCACAGGCACGTTTTTCTTCTCTTTTTTCTTGGCAACTTTCTTGGCTCTGGCCATGATGATCCCTCTTTCCGTCTATCAACGGGGAAAAAGCTTACTTCTTCTTGCCCACAGTGCCGCGACGGGGACCCTTGCGGGTGCGCGCATTGGTATGGGTACGCTGACCGCGAGCCGGCAGACCGCGACGATGACGCAGGCCGCGATAGCAGCCGATGTCCATCAGACGCTTGATGCTGCCGGAAATTTCACGGCGCAGGTCGCCTTCCACCTTGTAGTTGCTTTCGAGTTCCTTACGGATCTCGTTC
>CAMBWG010000245.1 GCA_945871415.1 uncultured Desulfovibrio sp. | reverse complement strand
CTCAAAGAGCATCTGAAAGTCACCATTGCGCGCCGGACGGTTGCCAAATACCGCATGGCGCTCAATATTGCTTCCTCTTCCAAGCGCAAGGCGCATTTTTAGCGGCAAGTGCGGTGGCGGGAAACGGCGATGCCGCAGCCGTAAAAAACAACATTTTTGAGGCGCAATGCCCTTCCGGCATTGTTCCGAAGGTTTTCCGGGACTGTTCCCGGACGCCTCGTCGCAGCGGTCCCAGGGGCGCTGCCGAGCGTTTTTCCTGATATTCCGGCAGTATGGAAACGCTCTAACACCCGGAGGAATGTATGAACATTGCCTTTTCGTTCAAGAATTTCGAGCCTTCCGAACATCTGAAGAAGTATGCCCGCCGTCGCATGGAAAAGATGGGTCGCTTTTTCGGCAAGTCCTCCGGCCTTGAAATCAACGTCGTCATGACGATGGACAAGATCCGTCATCGCTGCGAAGTCACCGTGACGGGCGAGGGACTCCATCTGAACGCCTCGGAACAGACCAACGACATGTACGCGGCCATTGATCTTGTGCGTGACAAGCTGGAATCGCAGATCAAGCGGCAGGTGTCCCGGGTGCGCGAGCAGCGGCGTCAGGCGCGCAATGCCGACGTGGATGTCTTCACCTACAATATGGAAGGCGAGGCGGACGACGCTCCCGACATTTCCGGTTCCGACCGCTTTGCCAACAAGCCGCTCCATCTTGACGAAGCGCTGATGCAGCTGGAAAATATCGGCGGCGATTTCTTTGTGTTCATCAATGCCGAAACAACGCGCGTCAATGTGGTGTATCGCAAGAGCGCGGGCGGTTTTGCCCTCATAGATCCCGTTCTTTAATCGTTGACGGAAGCGCCCCCGCAAGGGGGCGCTTGTCGTTCAGCCCGGAAAACTCTCATGACCATCATGGAATCTTCCCCCGATACGCCCCCCCGCGAAGAAAACGCGCCTGTCTGCATTGTGACGGGGCTTTCCGGCGCGGGTAAAAGCGTGGCTCTGCGCGTTTTTGAAGATCTGGGATACTTTACCGTTGACGGCCTGCCGGCAAGCCTTGCGCCGGAAATGGTCGGGATGATGCGCCGTCCTTCCATGGAGCATTTCCGGGGGATAGCGCTGGGCATGGATCTCCGCCAGAACGACTTCTTACGGCAGCTCAACGGAGCCCTGCTGGCGCTGGCGGAAGGTGGCACACGGGCGCAGGTGCTGTTTGTGGAGGCGCATACCACAACTCTTTTGCGCCGTTATGCGGCGACCCGGCGTCCCCATCCGCTGGAGCGCGGCGGTTTCGGGCTGGAGGCGGCCATTGCCGCCGAGCGCGAGCGCCTGCGTCCCCTGCGGGAAATGGCCGACTTCGTCGTGGATACGAGCCGCCTTTCTATTCATGATCTGCGGTGCATCATTCAGAAGCGCTGGACGCGCGGTCCGGAAAATCTGCATCCCCTGCGTGTGAATCTGCTGTCTTTCGGCTTCAAATACGGGATACCCGCGGAAGCGGACTATGTCTTTGATATGCGCTTTCTGGCGAATCCCTATTTTGAAGAAAGCCTGCGGGAAAAAAGCGGTAAGGACAAGGCCGTTGCCGACTACGTTTTCGCCGCTCCCGCCGCCGTGGAGTTTCGTAACAAGCTGACGGACCTGGTGCTGTACATGCTGCCGCTCATGGAGGCGGAAGGGCGCTATCGCGTCACGCTGGCAGTCGGCTGCACCGGGGGGCGGCATCGTTCCGTCGCCATGGCTGAATATTTGCGCCGCGTTCTGCGGCAGTCGGGCTATGCCGTCTCCATGGAACATCGTCATCTTGAACTTGGCTAGAAAAACTGGCAATCTGGACGTACTGCTGTTTCGCGGCATTGCGCGTGATGCCGTGTGCCTGTAAAGTATTTTCAGTTTGAAACTCGTTGCGTTTCAAACCATACGGCCTGTCGTTTCGCGGGAAAAACGTGCTTTTCCCGCTCACTTTTGGCCGGGCGGCGCTGTACCGTCGCCTCGCGTTTTACCTTTTGCAAAGGCGAAGCGCGCTAGCGTTCTTGACGGAGGAAGACATGGCAGAAGAACAGACCCCGCATGTCGGCATTATTGTTGTCGCTCATGCTGATTATGGCTCGGCCATGCTGCGGACGGCGGAGTTCATTCTGGGTTCGTTGAGCGATTGCAGCTCCATCAGCGTTGATGTGGCTCAGGAAGTGCCGGAAACGGTGCGCCGCCTCAACGATGCCGCGGATCGTCTCGACAAGGGGGCGGGCGTTATTGTCCTGACGGACATGTTCGGGGGCACGCCGACCAACCTTGCGCTCTCCCTGCTGGGGTCGCACCATGTGGAGGTCGTTACAGGCGTCAATCTGCCGATGCTGCTCAAGGTCTTTTCCTGCCGGGAAAAGCCGCTCGAAGAGCTGGCGCGTCTGGCCAGCGAGGCCGGAACGCGCGGGATTGTTGTCGCGGGCAGCATGCTGCGCAGCAAGAAAAACGATAAAAATGAAAAGAGCGGCGCGTAAATGACGTGGTTTCGTGTCGATAATCGTCTTGTGCACGGGCAGGTCATCGAGGGATGGCTGCCGCATCTGGCCGCGGAGCATCTTATTGTGGCCAACGACGCCTTTGCATCGGATCTGCTGCGACAGCAGATCGCGGAGCTGGCCGTGCCGGAAGATGTGGACATTCATTTTGTTACGCTTGATGATCTGGTCAGGGTTCTGGAGTCCTGCGGCCCTTCCTGTCTGGTGCTGTTTGAAGATTGCCGCGACGCCCGCCGTGCCTGCGATGCGGGCGTCGCCATGGAAACCCTGAATATCGGCAATCTGCATTATGCGCCCGGCAAGACGCAGCTCCTGCCGCATATTGCGGTTTCGGAGGAAGACAGGGAGGATCTGCGCCGTATAAAGGAGCGCAGCGTTTCCTTTGATCTGCGCCGCGTACCCACGGAACATGTGAGGGCTGCCGATGAGCAACTATTCTGAGTTCGAACAGGCCTGTTTTCTCTACGGTTTTTTTTTTGTCCTTGCGGGAGCGGCGCGTTCGTCTCTCCGGTTCCGCGTAGCTGATCGTCCTCTGTTCTGGGGGATTCTTTTCGGCCTGGTCTCCGGGCAATGGGAGCTGGGTCTGCCTCTGGGCATCGTCTTTGAGCTGCTCTGGCTGGATGTTCTGCCTCTGGGCAGCGTTGTCCCTCCCTACGGGACCCTGAGTTTCCTGCTGCTTTTCCCGATTGCGCTTCTTTATGACTGGCGGCAGCCGGACATGCTGCTGCTGCCCATTGTTTTTGCCATGCTGTGCGCCTATGCCGCGGCCTGGCTGGAACAGTATCAGCGGGAACTCATGGACGATGCCTCGGAGCGCGTGCAGTGCTGGTGTACCGGCGCGGCCGGCGGCATGCTGCCGGGGCGGGCCATTGCGTACAGCATTCTGGGGCGGGCCTTTGCGCAATACTGCCTGTATGTGGTCTGTTTTCTTATTCTGACGGCGTTGGGGCCGCTGCTGGCGCGTGTGGGCGCGCAGTGGTTTCCGTCCGTAAGCTGGGCCATGTTCTATGCCGCGGCCATGACGGGAGCCGTTTTTGGCCTGCGCATACGGCGGACCTATGCGACCCTGCTGATTTCCCTGCTGGTGCTGGGCCTGCTGATGACGTTATAGGCCCTGCCGACTAGGAGTGCGAAATGCAAAAAAAGCGTGCCGGATGCTTTTCGGCACGCTTTTTTTGCGTCTGCTTATGCAGTTTATTGGGGGGAAGGAAAAAGCATTTTCAGTTTGAAATGCTTTGCATTTCAAACCATACGGCCTGACGTTTCGCGGAAAAAGCGCGGTTTTTCCGCTCTCTTCTGGCCGGGCGGCGCTGTGCCGCCGCCTCGCGTTTCACCTTATCTATTCGTTTGGAAAGACTCTTGCCAGCGAAACTTCACAGAAGCTTCTCGCTGTCTGGATGATGCATATTCATTTTTTAATTATCAATCTCATCCAGTTCTATTTCAAGTTTTTTAGCCAGCAAACGTACATCTTCTCCGGTTTCTTCAATAGCTTTCAGTGCCTGTTTTGTCATTTCATAAGAGTAGTAATCATCTGCTCTTGGAAACTCTTTACCTATCTCATTTATATAATTGAAGCTGTGCACCATCAAAAGTCCAATTTGCCTGAAAGTAGCAATAGTATATGCGTTGACTTTTGATATACCTAAGGATTGTAACTCATGAGCATCAGCGTCACGGCCTGTTCTGATCCATTTTCGCTGACTTTCAAGAACAAATTTTTGAGGGTGTCAACTAAATAATGACGCAATATCTTTCCAGCTTCCATTGA
>CAMBWG010000244.1 GCA_945871415.1 uncultured Desulfovibrio sp. | reverse complement strand
GGGCGCAGCAGAGCCGCATATTCCCGCGTCCAGCGGCGACCGCGTCGGGTGAACAGCAGAAAAAAGGTCAGAATCAGGGCTGACAGCAGGACGAGGCGTGCGAGCATGGCGATCCTTTGCAGAAAAAGCGGAGAAAAGGCAGGGCATTCTGCTTGCCTTGCGCCTTCGAGGACTTTACCATGTCTGCCGACGATCGAAAAGGAATACCGACAGCTTCTTTTTTGGCAGGCGGGAGCGGGAAAACCGCGCTTTTTCCGTGAAACGGCAGGCCGTATGGTTTGAAATGCAACGCGTTTCGACCTGAAAATGCTCTATGCTGTCGAGGAGGCGTTTCGTATGCAGGTCATGAGATCATTGCTGCTGACAATGCTGGTTGTTCTGATGGGAGGCGTGACGGCCGAAGCGGCCGAAGAACGGTGGCCGACGTTCGATCTGGCGAATCCGGCGGATGAAAAGGCCATGGAACTCCATACGCGTTCTTTCCATACGCATTTTACCGCTGTGGCCGGGGATGCTCTGATTCTTTACGCATCCCGGCGTATGCCCATCGTGGAGGTGGTACGCCACTGCAATACGGCCTTTGCCAATAAAAAAATTGATTACAGCGGTACCATTTACGACACCTTCACGAATATTTCCCGGGAAGAAATGGAGGCAATGCTGCAAAATGGCAATATTCTCTATTTTTTCCCGGCATTTCTGGCTGTCAATCAGCACAAGGGCAACGATCTTGTCCGCGAAGGCCTGTTGTCGGAAAAGTCCGTCTCTGTTCTGTCCGCCGCCCTGCCTCTGTTGAGCGAACTTGTGCGTAACGGCGAATTGCAGACCGGCATGGCCGCGGAACTGCGCGATTCGCAGACAACCGCGGACAGCAAAGAAGCCTCGCGTCCCGCGCCTCGCGGCGCCACGGGGCGTTAGGTTCATTCTTTTTTTGAGGGGGAAGAAACCCCTTTGCTCTGCTGTCGATGTCCGTAAGGCTCCTGCGTCGCCTGACGGACACGGCCTGCGGCCGCCCGTCGGGTCGCTGCTCGCGGCAAAAAGGGCCCAGTCTTTCCGCAGCAAAGCGAGGAATGGCGTTCCCGTAGTCCCCCTCAAACTCCCCATCTTCCCCAAAACCCGCCCGTTTTTACAGACAAGCGAGGGCGAATATTCTCCTTGAGAACATTTTGCCATTGAAAAAGGCAGAACGCGAGGCGGCGGCACAGCGCCGCCCGGCCAAAAGTGAGCGGAAAACCCGCGTTTTTTTCGCGAAACGACAGGCCGTATGGTTTGAAATGCAAAGCATTTCAAGCTGAAAATGCTCTAGCCCCGGCGTCTGGATTCATAACGCGCTATCAGGCGGAAAGCCCTTTTTGCTGTGAGTAAAAAGGGCTTTCTTCGTAAAGATATTTCCATCTTTCCCGATCCACTGTGCGTGGTCCGCGGGCGTGGGCACGGTTCCTTATAAGAAGACGGCGCTTCCCCAATAATTCCGGAATCAGGATTCCTTCGGGCAGTTTTTTTCTTCGTCGTCTGTTCCCCTATTGCCGTCCGGGGCGTTGTCTCTTGCTATGCCCCAGGTCCAGCCGTCGCAGATCCGTTGAAAATCCGCCACAGCCAGCTGCTCCGGGCGCAGGCGGGCATCAATGCCCGCTGCTTCCAGCGCCTCCGGGACGCCGGGCCAGGGGGCGCGTCTGGCGATGCTCCCCAGCTGCTTGCGCCGCTGCTGGAAGAACAGCTTGATGAGTCGCGCCAGCGCTTCAGGATGGCGCGGCAGACGCTCCTGCGGCAAAGGGTCGAAGGAAAGCACGGCGGAATCCACCTTGGGCGGCGGCGAAAACGCGCCCGGTCCCACAATGAACTCCATGCGCGGCTTCCAGTAGCTTTGCACCCAGACGGAAAGCGCGCCGTAATGGCCGCTGCCCGGAGCGGCTGCCAGACGTTGCCCAACTTCCTTCTGTACCATGAAGGCCGCCCGACGCAGCGCCCGGCACTGGGCCGCCATGTCCCAGATCATAGGCGAAGCCACGTTATAAGGCAGATTGCCGATAATCTTCCACGAGCGTGCGGGCGAAAGCCGCGCCCAGGGAAAACGCAGGGCGTCCGTCAGTATGGCCTGCGTGTTGTCGGCGGCTTCCCGCTGCCGTTCCCGCGCGAAACGGTCGTCCTTTTCCAGAAGAAACAGGCGTGCATGGGGCAGACGTTCCACTGCGCGGGTCAGGGCTCCCGGCCCCGGGCCGATTTCAATAATCCAGTCTTCGGCTGTGGCCTGCACCAGCGCGGCAATGCGATCACAGATGTGATCATGTTTCAGAAAGTGCTGCCCAAGGCTTTTCTTGGCATAGGGGGGCATGCGGTATTCCTTTGATTTACCCTTGTTCCTGTTGTGCATGCTTCCGAGGGGCGGTGCGTTTCAAACCATACGGTCTGTCGTTTCACGGAAAAACGCAATTTTTCCGTTTACTTTTGGCCAGCTGCGCTGTCGCCTTGCGTTTTGCTTTTTTTCAAGGGCAAAACGCTCTAAAAAAGCGCGCTGGGGAAGGGATGGGGGCTCGGGAGGAAGGATTACAAGAACGCCTTTCCTTCGGAAAGGCTGGGCCCTCTCGCACCGGCAGAGGGGTTTCTCTTCCCCTCGAATGATCTACGAACTACGCTTAGCAGTCGAAACGATCAAAGCTGAGCATCAGCCCCGCGCGCCCCTGTGTGACGGATCGCAGCGAGGTGGAAAAGCCGAACAGCTTGCGCATGGGCGCGCTGCCGCTGACCTGCTTGAGGCCGTTGCGATCCTGCAAATCGTCCACCTTGCCGCCGCAGCCGCCGAAAAGGCCGATGGCCGCGCCCAGAAAGTCATCCGGCACGCTGATTTCCACATGCATGACCGGTTCCAGAGCAACGGGAGATGCGGCGGCCAGCGCCTCGCGCAGAGCCGCGCCTGCGGCCATGTGGCATCCCGGGGCTGTGGTCAGCCCCTCCTGCCGGGCTATGGCGGTAATAACCACTTCCACATCTTCCACCGGATAGCCGGTCAGATCGCCGCATTGCAGCGCGTCGCGCACGCCGGACAGAGCCGCATCCACGAGGGCCGGGGGCAGGAGCTTTGCGGCTTCTTTGGGATCGGCGGGTAAAAAGTCGCCCAGTCGTACGTCGTTTCCCGAACCCCGGGGACGGGGGGTCACCTGCAACGACACGTCGCCGTGATGGCGCTCCTTGCCGAGTTCCCGATCAAAGACCTGTGAGGCGGAAGCCGTTTTGCGGATGGTTTCCCGGAGCGTCACCTGCGGATGCCCCACGCGGGGGCTGATGCCGCATTCCCGTGTGAGCCGCTCCAGCAAAACTTCCAGATGCAGCTCCCCCATGCCGGAGATGGTGCGTGTTGCGGATTCCTCGTCCATGACGGCATGAAAGGTGGGGTCTTCCTCCATATAACGGGAAAGAGCCTCGTCCAGCACCTTGCCTTCGTCGGCGTTGCGGGGTTCCAGCGCCAGCGTGATGACCGGGGGATAACTGTCGATGGCTTCCAGACGCAGGGTGCCGCCGTGCGTCGTATAGGTGTCGCCGGTACGCGCGCCGCGCAGACCGATGACGGCCACGATACCCCCGGCTGCGGCCTCGGCAAGCTGTTCGCGTCTGTCGGCATGCATGCGATACAGGCGGCCCACGCGATCATCCTTGCCGGTCGTGGTATTACGCAGACTGTCGCCTTCCTTGATGCTGCCCGCATAGAGCCGCAGAAAGGCCAGCTTGCGGCCGTCTTCCATCAGAACTTTGAAGACCAGCGCCGCGACGGGCCCGTCCGGCGTGACGACGATTTCCTTGTCGTCGGCATCGCGGGCCACGGGCGCGGGAATATCTTCGGGCGCGGGCAGATAGTCGCATACGGCGTCCAGCACAGGCTGCACGCCGGCATTGCGCAGGGCGGAACCGCAGAACGTGGGCGTAAGGTTCCGGGCCAGCGTTGCCCGCCGTACTGCGGCCGCGACATCTTCCTGCGAGTATTCCCCTCCCAGATAGCGATCCAGAAAGTCTTCGTCGGCTTCGGCAATTTTCTCCAGCGCCCGCTCGCGCCACGGTGCGGCAAAGGCGCGCTCTTCCTCGTTCCACGGGCGTCGTGTGACGGTGCGGCCCTGATCGGCCTGATCAAAGTCCAGACGTTCTTCGCGCAGCACGTCCAGCACGGCCTCGAAGGCGTCCCCCTGTCCCCAGGGAATGGTCAGCGCCACGGGATTGGCCGACAGGCGGGTATGCAGAGCGTCCAGCACGGCCGCAAAGTCCGCGCCGGGGCGATCCATTTTATTGATAAAGGCCAGTTTGGGAACGG
>CAMBWG010000243.1 GCA_945871415.1 uncultured Desulfovibrio sp. | reverse complement strand
CGCAAGAATGACGATGCCCACAAAGTTACAGATGTCTCCCTTGTTAAGCAGGGCCAGCCAGCCCCAGCCCTGCGGAATATGACCGAGAGCCCGGTACTCCGCGGCGCTGTGCGTCCAGACGGTATGCATCTGTTCCAGGGGAATCTGCGGCTCCAGCAAACCCGTCACATAGAGGGCATAGGTTGCCAGCAGGGCCACGAAACCAACAAGGGAACCATAAAACAGAGTATCGGCATAACGCAATTGCGCCGGAGAGGCCTTGATGTCCTGCCGTATATCCTTGGTCGGAGTGCTCATGGAAGTATCCTTTTTTGAAGCCCGCACACGGGCTGTTCCTGCGATGGATGAAAACGTGCCGGAGGGAAAGACCGTCGCGCCCTAACCGATGCCCAGGCCCTTGAGCAGGGCCTTGCCGCCGGAGAAGAGCAGCACGCAGATGACCATGTAACGGATGAACTTGGGCTTGGCCACGGCCAGCAGGCGCACGCCCACCACGGAACCGAGCATCAGACCCACGATGGAGGGAACGGCCATCAGCGGAATGACGCAGCCCTGATTAAGGTAGACCCATGCGGCCGACGTATCCGTAATGGAAAGCAGGAACTTGGACGTACCCACGCTGACCTTGAGCGGCACGCCCATCAGCAGATTGAGCACGGGGACGTTGGCCCAGCCCGCGCCGAGGCCGAACATGCCCGCCATGATGCCGATGATGATGAAGAGCAGCAGACCAATCAGCGTGCGATGCGTTTTCCAGTCCACCACTTCGCCGGTGCTGGGCTCAAGAAAGACACCGTTCATGCCGAGCGCCATGCCTACGGCGTCCTGCATCTTCACTTCAGGACGCACGGAATTCTTGGACATGAGCAGCAGCACGGAAATGGCCAGAATGGTGACGCCAAGGCAGGTCTGCACAATATTGGTGGGCAGAGCCAGACCGAGCAGCGCGCCCACGATGGAACAGGCGGAGGCAATGAGCGCCACGGGCAGGGCCAGACGCAGATTGGCGAAATTACGCCGCAGCAGACCGGGACCGGCAGCCAGAGCGCCCGCCAGAGCCACCAGCAGACCGGCGCCGCGCACAAAGTCGAGATGGAAGGGGAAGAAGCCGCTTACCAGCGGCACGAAGAGCACGCCGCCGCCCACACCGGCCATAACGGCGATGATGCCGAGAACGAAGCAGAAGAACAGCAGCGTCACGGGCCAGAACCACCACGGATGATTATCCGTGCTCACGGGTTCCACATCGGGCGTGGCGGTCGCGGTCTGCGCCGCTGGAGCCGTCGCCTGTTCCGCCGCCGCAACCTGCACCGGCGCCGTCTGTTCCGCCGCGATCCGGGTTCCGCCGTCAGCGGCGGGATTTGCCTGTGCGGGCACAAGGCACAACATCAGAAGCAGGGTCGCCGACAGCAGCACTGCCGCGCCTTTTCTGGCGGCGAGACCGAAAGAAACGTGCATCATGAGTATCCCCCTTTCGCCGCAACCATTGCCCTGCGGCGTTCTGTACGATGGGCTCAAGCTACGCCCAAGCCGGTTCCGGCACTATCGGGAGAATACTGATTTTCAAAAAAGCTTCTGAGGGTTTTCCTGAGACGTCCTGTTTTTTCCGAGCCCGCGCGGCCTTACAGTTTCAGGACGCCGCTGCGGATGGCAATCTTGATCAAGTCGCCGACCGAGGACGCCTTGAGCTTGGTCAGCAGATTATACTTGTGGCTTTCCACGGTCTTGGGGCTGATGGACAGGGCGTCGGCAATGCCGCGCACGCTGTCCCCTTCTGCAAGACGCCGGAATATTTCCTTTTCCCGGGGAGAAAGCACGGAGAGATCCGGCCCGCGTTCCCCGCCGTCCTCCCGCCGGGCATTGCGGCGCAGCATTCCGGCCATAATACCGCCGGGATCGCAGACTTCCAGAAAGGTTTCCCCCCGCCGCACGCAGGCAATGGCATCCAGCAGCGCGCGGGGAGGCGCGCTCTTGCGGACGACGGCCATGACGCCGGCATGGACGAGCTCGGGCAGCCGCCGCCCGTCCTCGTGCCCGGTATAGATGATGACACGCGTGCGCGGAGACACCTCCCGCGTGGCCAGAGCCGCTTCCACGCCGTCCATACGCGGCATGGACAGGTCCATGATCAGCAGATGCGGCGCAAGGGAGGCTGCCAGCGCCACAGCCTCCTCCCCGTCGGCGGCCATACCCTCCACACGCAGTTCAGGATAAGGGGCAAGCAGACTGCGCACCCCTTCCATGAGCAGCTTGTGATCATCCGCCAGCACAATACGGCACAGGGAATCCATGACCCCTTTCTCCGCGTCAGAGCACCAGCAGCGAGGCCATGCCCAGGAAAATGAAGAAGCCGCATCCGTCGGTGATGGTCGTCAGGAAAATACTGGATGCCTGCGCCGGATCGCGCCCCAGAGCCCGGAACACCAGCGGAATGGAACCGCCCGCCACGGCCCCGAGCAGCATGTCGCAGAGCAGGGCCCCGCCCATGACGGTTCCCACCAGCGGATTACCCGTAAACAGCCACGCCCCGGCAAAGGCAAGAAGGGCCATGAAACAGCCCGTCACCATACCGATCTTGGCTTCCCGCAGCACGGCCAGCCAGGACTTGCGGGCATCGAAACGATCCGTTGCCAGCTGCCGGATCATGACGGCCAGCGCCTGCTGACCGGTATTGCCGGCCTGATTGGCCACCATGGGCATGAGCACGGCCAGCGCGGCCATCTGGGCTATGCTGCCCTCGAACATGTAGACCACCGATGCGGAAATGGCGGAATTGAACATATTGACCACCAGCCAGGGCAGGCGCTTGCGCACGCTCTCGGCCCACGGGGTATCAACGGTTTCTTCCGGGTCCGCGCCCACCATGCCCAGCAGGTCCGCGCTGGCTTCGTCGTGAATGATGTCCATGATATCGTCATAGGTCACCACGCCCATGATGTGCCCCTGATAATCCACAACCGGCAGGGCCATGAAATTGTAGTGCGACAGCAGATTGGCCACTTCGCCCTTTTCCGTGTCATACCGCACCGTGATCAGCTTGCGTCCGGCCACGGCCTCGCCCACGATGGAGCCCGGACGCGCAAGCATGAGGTCGCGCAGAGAGAGCACGCCCACCAGCCTGTCGCCCCGATCCACCACGTAGCCGTAGTAGGGACTTTCCTTTTCTTCCATCTGACTGCGGATATGGGCAATGGCCTGATCGGCCGTCCAGTCCTCCTCAAGCAGAATGAGCTCGGTGTTCATGACGCCGGCCGCGGAGTCCGGATCGAAGTTAAGCAGATTGCGCAGCTCTTCGGAATCTTCGCGGTTCAGGTGATTGAGCAGCACATCCCGGTGCTCCTCGTCCAGCTCGTCGAGCACGTCGGCGGCGTCGTCCGGCGCCATTTCCGCGATGATCTGGGCGGCCACGTCGGCATCAAGATTTTCGAGAACATCCACAGCCACGTTCTCGTCCAGCTCGGCCAGCGCCTCGGCGGCGTCTTCCGTCGGCATGTGCCGCAAGGCGCATACCTGCTTTTCCAGCGTCAGATTTTCAAGGTGATCGGCCATGTCGGCAGGGTGCACGAACTCTGCCTCGTCCCCCGCCTCCCGGCACTGCGGGGGGATGGAAAGGCCACGGTTTTCATCGCTCTTGTCGATGTCCGCCCTGTCCGGCGCGACATCGATCACGCGTTTTTCTTCCATGGGGCACCTCGCAGTTTCAGCGGCTCCTGTCGGAAACCATAGTTGTGAAAAACAGCCCACGGCTTGACGCGCCGTGACTGTCCTTTTATCTACTGGAGAAAGGAAGACAAGCCCCCTTGCAGTCCGCAAGGGGTTGTAGCACGCACTTTTTGCAGGAACAAGCAATGTCCCGTTCATGGTCGCAATTTTTTACTTCGGAAGGTCTGACGCTGCTGCGTCGCTCCATTCGTCTGGCGCTTGACGAAGACGGTCCCGATCTGACGGCCGAAGGGCTCTTTCCACCCGATGCGCCGCTGCATGCCGTCATCCGGGCCAAGGAAGACACGCTGGTTGTCGGTCTGCCCATTATCCCGGAAGTCATTGACGCTCTGGGCGGAGGCGCAACGTTTACGCTGGATGTGGAAGAAGCCGCCCGCGTGCCCGCCATGACAACCGTGGCCCGCCTGCACGGTCCCGCCGTGCTGTTGCTGCGCGCCGAGCGCGTCATTCTCAACTTCATCACCCATCTTTCGGGCATCGCCAATCTGACGGCCCGCTATGTTCAGGAGCTCGAAGGAACCGGCGTGCGCCTGCTGGATACCCGCAAGACGACGCCGGGCCTGCGCTGGCCGGAAAAATACGCCGTACAGGCCGGA
>CAMBWG010000242.1 GCA_945871415.1 uncultured Desulfovibrio sp. | reverse complement strand
ATGAGGATGACGCCTTCGTTGCTTTCAAAGCCGTCCATCTCCACCAGCAGCTGATTCAGCGTCTGCTCCCGCTCGTCATGTCCGCCGCCCAGCCCCGCGCCGCGCTTGCGGCCTACGGCGTCGATTTCATCAATGAAAATCAGACAGGGGGCGTTCTTCTTCCCCTGAACAAAGAGATCGCGCACGCGGGACGCGCCCACGCCCACGAACATCTCCACAAAGTCGGAACCGGAGATGGAGAAAAACGGCACGCCGGCCTCTCCGGCCACGGCACGGGCAAGCAGGGTCTTACCGGTACCGGGAGGGCCCACAAGCAGCACGCCCTTGGGAATACGGCCGCCCAGCCGGGTAAACTTCTTGGGATTGGAAAGAAACTCGACGACTTCGGCCAGTTCTTCCTTGGCTTCGTCCACGCCGGCCACGTCGTCAAAGGTGACGCGACCGTCTTCCTGATTGAGCATGCGGGCCCGCGAACGGCCAAAGTTCATGGCCTTGCCGCCGCCCCCGCCCTGCATCTGACGCATGAAGAAAATCCACACGGCAATCAGCAGCGCCATGGGCAGCAGGGAAATAAGCACCTGCATATACCAGGGCTGCTCTTCCGGCGGCTCTGCCTTGACCTCCACCTTCTTTTCCATCAGGCGGGAGATCAGTTCCAGATCGCGGGGGGCGTAGCTTCTGACCGTGGCGCCGTCCGTGGTTTTCCCTGTCAGGGTATTGCCCTGAATGGTGACGCTGGCAATCTGCCCGCCGTCCACGCGGGAAATAAAGTCGGAATAGGACAGCTGTTGCGACGCGCCCTGCGGCTGCTGAAACATATTGAACACCATAACCAGAGCGATGGCGATGATGCCCCACAGCAGCAGGTTTCGGCTGGTTTGATTCAAGACGGCCTCCCTCAAAGGCTTCGATATCCGGTGACGTTCCCCGGGGGAAACGGAATTTTTCACTTGAAACTAGCCCGCAGCGCGGGGCGCTGTCAATCGGCCCGTACCGCAGGTTCCCAGAACATAAGCACGCCCCGTCGTCTGGCAATGGGCGGGGCGGCATTTCCCCGGCAATAAGGTAAAAAAGAAGCTCCCGGGTACGAGGGGTTGCCCGGGAGCGCGCACGCCGATGCAGAAAGGGGGAGGCGTGCTCGAAGGAGCAGACAGGCATCAGCAGTTCTTCGCGGGGGCGCTTTCCTGCCGCCATTCGCACTGAGCAGTCGTATGGGGCGACGCTTCTTCCGCCGTTTCTCTGACACGCCAGCGCGTCGGAAGGGGTTTTCTGCCGGGCAACGCAACAAGCGTTGCATCCTCGCAGGGGAAACGGCGCCGGATGAAGCGGAGCAGCCAGCCCGCGCCCAGCCACAGGGGCACGGTGATGCCGAAAAAGTACAGGGAGAAGGAAGGTCGTCAGAGAGGAACCGGGGCGCAGCGAGGCCTGATACATGGCAAAGAAGACGGCCGCGAGCATGAGCACATTGGCGGCAACCCGCACAACGCCGGACCACAGCGCGCGCTTGAAGGCATACGGAACTGCGGGGCGGGGGGCCTCGACGGAAACGGCGGCTGCGGTCATGGGTTCCTCCTTTAGAGCAGTTTCTGTCTAAAGTCTCTTTCACGGGGAGACGAGGCCGGAGGGGCTCCGGCCTCGTCGGGATGCCTCTGCGGCGGGGGGCTACTTCTTGAACAGGTTGGTCTGGGAGATGTTCATGAAGCGCAGCGCCTGATGCTTGGCATTTTCCTTGTAGTAGACGCGGACTTCGTCACCGGCTTCCCAGGTATCGGGATCCACATCCAGCTTGTCGGCGGGAATCTGGAAGGTAACCAGAGCCTGCAGACGACCGGAGTATTCGGTAACCGTCATCTTTTCCTTGTCGATGATGGGGAACTTCTTGCCGCGCACCTTGGGATGCGTGCGCTTGATGTTCTTTTCCACATCGGTGAACTTGACGTTCAGCACTTCAAGAGACTTGGTTTCGGGGTTGTACAGGGTGACGGTGGACTTGTCGATGTCGAACATCACACGACCGCCGGGCTTGGGCAACGGACCGATTTCCGCGGGGTCGGACGGCATCATGTATTCGTGAATACCGCCGGAGTATTCGGGATTGCGCTGATCATGCTTCACGTCCAGCACCACCAGCATGGTTTTCGTTTCGGGGTTGTAGGCTACGCAGCGACCCTGCTCCACCTGACCGAATTCGCAGGCCGTCAATCCGAGGCAGGAGACCAGCACAAAGGACAGTATCAGCTTACACATTCTCATGTTGTTTCTCCTTAGCCCTGGCGCTTCTTGGCAGCGAGTTCAAGCTTGGCACCCTGTACCATACGCACGGTAATGTAGAGGGAGATACCGCTGACGAAGCCCAGAACGGCCACGGTAGCGATGCCGTTGATGACGTCGGAGTACGCGGGGAACATGGGCTGGATGAGCTTCAGGACCACGGAAGCGAGGCAGCCCAGGACGGCGGTACCGAAGGCGATACGGATGCCGTAACCCTTGATGTACTTGGTGGCGACGGCGCCAATCTGAGCGCCCACAGCCGCGCCGACGAGCATGATGAGGGCGGCCACGAGTTCGGTACGGCCCTTGAAGGTGTAGGAGGCCGCGCCGTACAGGCCGGAAATGGCCACTTCAAAGAGGTCGGTACCAACGGCCACGTGGGTCGGGCAGCCGACGAGGTACACCAGGGCGGGCATGCGGATCAGACCGCCGCCGATGCCGAGGATACCGGCCAGCCAGCCGGTGGCCAGCGACACGAAGATGGGCAGCCAGGCGGAGCAGTAAATACCGGCCACATGGAAATGAACCATGGGAGGAATGCGGATGGCATGCAGCTTGGACGACCAGTCAAGACCGGTGGCGGTGGCGGACAGTTCTTCACCGCGGGCGGCCGCTTCACGTTCCTTCTTGCGGCGCAGGGCCACGTCATGGAAGACCATCCAAGCGATGCAGACCAGCAGCACGACGTACAGCCAGCGCACGACCTTGTCAACGGAGCCGAGACGTTCCAGCCACATGATCATCTGCGCGCCGATTTCGACGCCGACCACGGTACCGGCCAGCATGGTGATGCCGAGCTTGTAGTCAACGTTGCCGAACTTGCCGTGACGCATGGTGGAAATGAGGGATTTCCCGGCCATGTGCGCCACGTCGGTGCCGATGGCGAAAGCCATGGGGAAGCCCAGGATGTTCAGACCGGGGGTCACCATCCAGGCGCCGCCCATACCAAAGAAACCGCCGATAATGCCGACGCCGAGACCCAGAATGATCAGACCGGGCCAGAAAATGTTCACGCCGGAAATGGGCATCAAAACATACAACCAATCCATAAAGCGCCTCCTTCCGGCCTAGTGTTCCGCCAGCTCGCGATGCTTGAGGTCAATACCGATGTGCGACATCACGATGTCGGCCAGAACGCCGAAGATACATCCCGTCACCGGGATAATGAGAATTGTCAGCAACGTGAAGTAGGCATGACTGTCGTTGTACATCTGGGCCCACCACAGCATGATGCCGTCAAGGCGGCGCGTATCGGCCACGATGACCACATTGGCCGCTGCCTTTTTGGCGGCCATTGCGAGAGAAGGCGCCATGAGCAGGAACATCAGGGCAAAGCCCGTAATGCATGTCCAAAGCTTACGCATAAGTCTCCTCCATTCCTGTTTCCGCCGGAGGGGTTCCGGCGATTCGTGCCAAAATTCACGCCCTGAGTATAGCAAGCGCCATGCCATTGCACGATTGCGGGCTTCCCCCGCCGCCGGAATACCCGGTTTACGGCCTTTCCGGCTTGCTTGCATGCCCGCTTTGACATATTATGTAGACAGGCAGGTCAGTGAAGGAGGAGTCATGCGTTTCCAGTTCAGCCCTCTTACAGGAAATTCCTATGATACCGCACTGTTATTTCTAAGACGCAGCGTCACGACCCGACTTCTGGCCATAGGTCTCCCCGGCGTTGCCATCCTGCTCCTCTGTCTGATTGCCTTTGTATCGCGCAACACCGGAACGGCCATTACCGCGGCTCTGGAGCGAAACGCGCAACTGCGGGCCGGTTCCGTTTCGCTTATCCTTGAGCAAATTTTCACAGAAACGCGCAATCAACTGCTCATTCTGGCTGCGGGACCCGTTTCCAGGCAGACGATGGACGACAGGCTTCGCTTTCGCGCAAAGGCCGGCGGCGTCCATTATCGCGAAGTCGCCTTCATGGCGCGCAACAGCAACGACAGCTTTCTTCTCATCAACCATGACGGGGAAATCGTGAGCGTCCCCATCGACATGGCCCGGCAGGCCATCGGCAGCCCCTTCAACATGGGCGAGATCCGGCACACGGCCAATCATGTG
>CAMBWG010000241.1 GCA_945871415.1 uncultured Desulfovibrio sp. | reverse complement strand
CGCCAGCCTTCAATATCCAGCTCCACCACGGCCACGGCTAGGCCACCTCGCTCCCGAGGGCATCGGCGGGGCTGTCCGCCTCGGGCTGAGTCCCACTCTGCCCCTGCCACACGTCGATCTGCTCCCGACCATGCCGGGCCTCGTTCTGCTCAACAGCGCGGTCCTCGGCGGATGCCGCCGTATCCTCGGCAAAGAGCAGCGGGGGCGTGGCGCGGAAATAGCGGGCGTCGCCATAGGTCTTTTTCACATATTCCCAGTCATCGCGCGCCACATTACGGGTTTCGCCGTAGGCCCCCCCGCGCAGGTAATTGCCGTCCATCCCCACCAGTCTGGAAACCGGAGCCCCGCGGAAGGTCAGCTTGCGCCCGTCAGGCAGAGAAAAGCTCAGATCCTGCGGAAGGCAGCAGCGCACAACGACGGTATTCGTCTTCTTGCCCATGTCGTACTCCTTAGATGCCCAGCATCCCGGCCACGGCGGCGGGGCGGGCGATGACCGCACCGAACGTGCCGGCACGGAATTTCTGCTCCACGCGGCTGTGAATCTTGAGCGGCGCAAAGCTGTACATTTTTTCGCTGGGGCAGAGCATGACGGTATCCTTCCCGTTGACACGGGGCACGATCATCTGCATCAGTTCCCCGCCCGAGGTATCGTACTCGGGGGCCACCACGATGGTCAGCGACGGGAAGTAGTCGTTGAGGGACTTCAGAACCGACTGCCCCAGATCGTTGATCTTTCCCAGCAGCACATTGATAGCCGGGCTCATGGCCAGAATGAGCGGGTCCGTCGCCTTGACGCGGCCGCCCATCTGCGTAACCAGCTGCTGGAACAGCGTCAGCACGTCTTCGTAAATCTGCTGCTGCGTCTTTTTGGACCAGAGCGGGGAATCGTCGGTTCCCACGGCCGCCGGAGTAATCGTCGCGTTGAGTCCGGGATCGTTCAAAATCCCGTAATTGCGCAGGCCCGCCACGCCGTAGAAGTAGAAGCGGTTTGCGTCCACGTCGATAATCTCTGCGGCGGCCTGCTGCATCTCGGCGGACAGATTGATCTTGGCCGTGGCCGTGCGCCGCTGCGCCAGATCGCCAGTGACCTGGGTGGTCTGGAAAAGATAGTTGTCTCTGGCGACCCAGTTGGCGTTGATCGTCACGGCGCCGCCGTCCGCAAAGTCATCATACGGCTCGGTGTGCCCGGCGTATTCAACCACCGGGAACTTGGCCGTGGTGGTGGCGGCATTGCCCTTGAGAACTTCCTTGCCGCCCGTAATCTCGCGCGCCGCCCGGATGGCGGTCAGGATCTTGATGACCTCGGGGTCAAAAAAAGTGGTCAGCTCCCCCGGCACGCCGTTGTTGGCCTGAGTCACCAGAGCGGCGTCCTGTGCCGTTTTGCCGGAACGCAGCACGCGGCTGTAGCACTCGGAGCCGAAACCGTATCCCCCGTACTGTCTGAAATCGCGTTGCATCTGTCTCCCCCGACTACCAGTTGCTGATGTGAATGGTATCGCCGGTCTCTCCGGCGGACCGCACAACCCAGTCCGTTTCTACGGACGAGTCAACGCTGCCGCCAGCATCGCCCAGCGCAAGCGCGCCGGTGGTGTAGTTGGCGAAAATCTTCTTCCCCACCGTGGCGGCGGCGGGAGCCGCAATCAGCAGATCGCCGCGCACGGCCACGGGTACGGGACGCCCCGCATCGATCTGCATGGTGGCTTCCCCGGTGCAGGGGATGACGCCCGCCATATCCCGCAGCACAATCCCCAGAGGCTTGGGGTACGCGCTGGCCACCTGTTCGGTGGTCATGACGACGGTGGTGGGGGCGTCGGGATCAAACCAGACCGCATGGCCGACCGTGACGCCGTCTTCTCCGGCCGTGGGAACGGGCAACAGCATGGCAACGGGATTGAGACCGGCGCGCTGCCCGGTCACGCCCCCCGCGGGATACAGGGGTACTTCTTTCTGAAACGACATGTGCTTCTCCTTATTCCATCGGTGTGATGCGGCTCAGGGCCTCGCGCTCGGGCAGATCGTCGGGCAGGGCGTCATCGGCGGTCCGGCTGCCGTTGCCGGTTCGGGAGGCCACTGCCACGCGGAACATGCCTTCCCAGGCCTGGCGCGGCGTACCCGCGCGGTTTACGCCCAGGGCGTCCAGGGCCGCGCCAAAGATGCTGGCGGCGTCATCCTGCGCCAGATTGGCCCGGACTTCGCCCACATGGGGCCGCACGGCGTCCTTAGCGTCACTGATGGACTGCATACGTCTGAGAGCGCTGTCCTCGGCGGCCTTGAGCTTCTGTTCCATCCCCTCGGGCTCCGCCTTGTTCTTTTCGCCCATCCGCTGCTCGGCATACCTGACACCGTCGGCAAAGGCTTTTTTCTCCGCCTCGGTTTCAAGCTGGTCGCCGGGCTCGCCTTCATCCCTGGCCGGACAGTTTTCGTCGCCCGTGGCCGGGCTGTAGGCCACATCAGCCAGACGCGCGGTCAGCTTTTCCATCTGCTCGGGCGTCAGCTCCGCTTCGGAGGCTACCTGCTCAACAATGCGCCGGATGGCCCTGGCTTTGTCTTCATCTTCCACGATGTCCATGATCTGCCCGTCGGGAGTCCTGGAATGCAGGGAGATGATGGCTTCGGCCTCCTCTTTGATCTCTTCGGCAGCGTCAACTTCCTGCTGCTCGATGTCGTCGTTGGCCGTCTTCTTCATGATGCCCTCCTTCAGGGCTGCGTCCGCGACGGCCACGGTGGGGCCGGCGCGGCCGGTTTCGACCAGGGCAAGATGATTGCCCCGTATGTTGCGCATGATGATGTCGTAAGGCTGACCGTTCCACGTTCCGGGCGACAGCTCAGGGTCATAGAAGTACGAAAGAGACAACTCCCGACAGCTGCCGTCCTCAATGGCGGAAATGGCCTCCCCAACCGTAAAAATCAGACTGTTGTCCAGATAGCCGTTTTCAAAAACCGCATCCGTCCCCATGCTGCCGATGCGGTGTGCTGTCTGTGGCGCTTCGGCGCTCTCGTGATAATGATGCCAGAGGATCGGCAGCCCGTTGCAGGTGGCCGCCGCCTTCTCCAGTTCCGATCCCGGCCTGTAGACCTGGTAGAGGCGTCCGGCCTCCAGGCCAAGTTCCTCCCAGCCGGGAATTTCCTCGCCAAGATAGCCCGCAACCTGCTCCCGGCTGATATGCGAGCGCGAGACATGCAGGAACCCGTTTTCGTCAGTCCTGCGGCAACTGCCCGCGTCAAATGCCGGGAGCCTGTCCTTCAGCGGCCCGGCACTCATTGCCGCCGCCCCGCCGAACCGTGTTCCAATTCCATTTGGAACAGGGTTTGAGCTGCGAAACGCCGTCCGCTGCGGTCATTGGTCATCCGGGCTTCATTCGGACGCTTAAAACGCAAATTCACCTGCATCATCGGATCAGTCCTTCCCCATGCGCTGCTTCCATTCGTCCAGATATTTCTGACCGGCTGTGCCGTAGTCCGCCTTTTTGCGGGTAAACGTCCCGCCCCCGGGCCTCTCAATGACAGGCTGGAACCGGCAGCCGCAGTTGATCTCCTCTCCGGGGAAAACCAGCCGCCCGTCCAGGAACATCCCTTCCGACAGGTCAAAGACAAGCCCGTCGGCTGCTTTGTGACTCTTGCGCGGGTGTTTTCCCCGGCCGGAATGCCGCCAGACACCCAGCGTCACGCCGGAGTCCTGCATCCTCGCCCGGGCTATGGCCGCGCTTGCCTTGTTGTTCTGGTCGCGGGCAATGGTCAGCGCCCGGCGATGCGTGATGTCGTACCTGTTCTTCAGTTCATCAGTCAGCCAGGCAATATCCCGCCCGGCCCGCACGCTGCGCAGCACCAGACCTTCGATCTCCGTGAAATACCGGCTGCCGATGGACTTGATCAGACTCACGTTTTCCGCGGTAACAGCCTGAACCACGTTGTTGACGTTGAGCGTCATCGTCATGGGGACCGTGAATCCCGCCGCCTCGGACAGAGACGAGCGGGCCGCCGCCGTCGTTGTGCCGAGCGCTCGCGACGCGAACCATGCCGCATACCGCTGCGCTTTCTCGTCAAACTTTTTCCGCCATCGCCGCGACTGCTCGCGCAGGCGCAGAAGCATGTCCCGCGCCGGGCTGGCATCCGACGCCGCAACCGGCGTCAGGGCCGTTGCCGGGGTGCTCTCAAGGCGCTCCACACGGGACAGCTGACGCCTGTATTCGGCAATCAGCCACCAGGACACACTGTCCGAAAGCTCGCGAACCAGCGCCGTCAGCTTGTCGGCATACGCCCGCTGCACCCCCGCGTTGGCGGGTCTCATGCGGGCAACTCTGACGGACCGCGGCAGGTCCTTCCGTCGCAGGGT
>CAMBWG010000240.1 GCA_945871415.1 uncultured Desulfovibrio sp. | reverse complement strand
TGTCTGCTGTTCGGACGTTATTTCCAGATTGCCGTCCGCCACACGCGAGGAGAACGTCGTCAAATCACGAATGCTGCCCGCCATATCCCGGGTTATCCAGATGATGACGCTGCCGCAGCACAGCAGAATCAGCACGGAGGCCGCGGCAATGATAAACAGCATTGTTTTCAGCGGTTCTTCGGCTTCGGCCGCGGGCACGTCGAGCATGATCGTCCAGCCCAGCGCAGGCAGAGAGGTAAAATAGAGGAAGTGACGCTGCTTTTCCTCATCAGCATAGGTCATGAAGCCCGATCCCTTTGCCAGCATGTCCCGCACCCAGGGCTTTCCGCTGTCATCCGCGCCCTGTCTGGCGGGGTCCGAATGCATGAGCACCGTTCCCCGGGCATCATAGACGCCGGAAACGCTGTGCTCATACAGATGAAAGGAACCAATGGTGCGCGCCGCGAGGCTCTTCATGGGCGTTGTGGCGTAAACATGTCCGAGCACATGCCCGTCCCGCACAACCGGCACAGTAAACACCGCGGTGATTTCCCGTTTTGTGCCGCTGCGCGTATTGATAACATGGGCCTTGCCGTCCGGGCTGAAATAGGAACGCTTTGTCCCTATGGATGCGGGCGTGATATGCGCCACGACAAGCCCCTCCGGCGTCATGATGCCAATCTGATCCAGCGTGGAGCATACCTTGCCCATATGGGCGATAAGCCGCATGGCCTCCTGCCGTCGCTCTTCGGAAATATTCCCCGCCGCCGCGGCTTCCAGAAGCTCAACCACGCAGCGCTCTCCGGCGAAACTCTCCATGATGTCCCCTGTCAGCAGGGCCATATTGTTGAGTTCGCTGCTCTGCCGGGAAAGAATCTCCGTCATGGCGGCATCATTTTGCTTGTGGATGCTGTCGCTTGCGAAAAAGCCGCTCAGTCCTCCCAGACAGATCAGCCCGAGCATACATGGAACAAAAATAAAACCAATCATCCTTGCCTGAATGCTCACCTTCATCTCCGTATTCACTCCTGTACATATCCGGGAGCGACGCCATCCCGGAACCGGGCAGGCAGCAAATCAGACTCCTGACAACAGCCACCGCTGCCTGTACGAAAAAAGAGCGCGGGAAGCCATTGGCTTCCCGCTTCCACTCTCAATCCGAGATTACGCCGTCCCGTTTGGCATTCATTACTTTTATCAAAAGTTACGGCGATTTATTTACGGTTCTTTTCTTATAGCAAAAAGAGACTTTTTCTGCAAGGCGACATACCTGCAAAGAGAAACAGTTCTGCTTTTTCCTTTAAAAAAAGCATTTTTCAAAAAACTGCACCCGCATTTCCGTCAACTGTATGGTAAAGCAGGGGATTGCAGAACACAGTCCTTCAGATACAGTTAAAACGTAAGTCTTTGGAGCCTCAAAACAATCGATTTTTTCGCATGACACGACAGTGGCAAACGCCTTCCCCATGCCACCGGAAAAACATTGCGGAAGACGCACCCCATAAAGAAAAGGGGAACTTCTTCCATCGGAAGAAGCTCCCCCGGCAAAAGCCTTTCTTTAACGCATTTTCATCTTGAAACGCTGTGCGTTTCAAACCATACGGCCTGCCGTTTCGCGGAAAAAACGCTGTTTTTCCACTCAATTCTGGTCTGGCGGCGCTGTGCCGCCTCGCGTTCCCCCCTTTTCAAGGGCACAGCTCTCTCTGCTCATCCTCGCTTGCGTCCATGCAGCCTGCGCCATTCGTCCAGCAGCAGAATACGCACGCCGGCATCCGGCAGAGGACCATCCAGCGCGCGCAGGGCGGCCGTCAGATCTTCGAAACACACATCGTGAGGAAGGCCCAGCTCCTGCAGCAGCGGCGGCAGAGCGCCGCGCAGATTGTCCGGCACGCTGTCCAGAGCGCGTACGGGACGCCCGTCCTCCGGCCACGGGCCGAGCTGCGCCGCCGTATAGTCCAGCAGGGCGCGCATGCGCTGCTGATAAGTATGATCCCGCAGCACGCGCGCCCGGGCCCGGGCGGCAAAGGCCGCGCGATCTTCGGGCCGGGCCGCGAAATAATCCAGCAGTTCAAGGCATTGCGGCATGGAGTCGAAGACGGCCAGTTCGTCATCCGCAAAGAGCTCCGGCAGCAGACGCCGCCGATCCACCAGCTGAAACGCGCCCATGCAGGCCAGTTCAAAGGTACGCGGATTGACGAAATCGCCGCCGCTGACCAGCTTTTCGGCAAAGATGCTGGAATGCAGATTGATGTTGACCGCCGTGGCGGCATAAATTTTGACGCTCTCCTCAGCCGGGATACGCGCCCCGCCGCGCTGAATATTACGGGCAAGCGCCGTTTCGCCGTCCCAGTCCGATCCCCAGATTTTGAAATCCCTGTCGGCCAGCGCCCGGAATGCCTGTCGCCGGTTTGGGTACCCTGCGCCGAGAAAGGCCGCTTCGGCCCCGTATTCGGCCTGTTCCTCCGGCGTCAGCGCCGGCATCTGATGGAAGGACGGCAGGGCCGCCAGCGGCAGATAGGGCGCGCGCGGCTGCCCGACCTCGCGCAGGAGCGAAACAAAGGGCTCCTTCTGAATCACGGCAAAGACATCATACAGAGGAGCATAGGCGCGCCAGTAATCAAAGACGGCGTAATCTTCCACAAACCACATGGCCGTGCGGATGCCCGCCCGTTTCAGGCGTTGCAGTAACAGCCGGTTCAGAGGAGCCTGCGCCATTGCCAGCACAAAGTCCGGCCGCCAGCATTCCACCTGTGTCCAGATGGCCTGTCCCACGACCTGCAACAGGCTGTTTTCCAGCGGCCCGGTGCTCATGGGCGGAAGCCCCAGCTCCTTCAGGCCCGTAAAGGCCGGATACAGACGGGGCGCGTCAAAGACCTGCACGCTGTGCCCCAGATCGCGCAGGGCATCGACGCAGTAGCGCCCGATGGGCAGGGAACCGCCGTACATGGGCAGTACCACAAGAATACGCAAGGAAACATCGGCCATCAGCAATACCTCCCGGGCGGCAGCATCCAGTCCGCCTCCCTGCTCAGACGCGCGCACCAGTCCGCCGCCTCCCGGCTTTCCCCACGAGGGGCCGCCAGCTGGAGCTTTTCCATCAGTCGGCGACGCAGGGCCGCGCGGGCCACGGCATCAGGATCGCCCTCACTGCAAAAGACGGTGCCGAGGGCGTCCAGCTCGCTGTGCCAGACCCGGATGCCCGGCAGCGACGCTTCGGGCTGCTCCCCGCGCAACGTCAGCGCAAGAGAACGCAGCAGCCCCCGCTCCGCAAACGGCGTCAGGCAGGCAACCTCCCGCGTACAGGGCGCGGACTCCAGACAGGGAGCGCACGGCAGATCCGTTTGCCAGACACGATGCCCGGCGCCGTAGGGGCCGGTTTCATGACACCATGCCGACGAGAGAAAGAAGGCAAAGACGGGCACGCCCAGATGGGCGGCCAGATGCATGATGCCGGTATCCGGCGTCAGCAGGACGTCCAGTCCGCGCACGGCGTCCACCAGTCCGGGCCAGTCCGTCTTGCCGCTCAGATCATGCACCCGTTGCAGCATACGCGGCGACAGCAGACGCAGCAGCTTACGCGCCGCCGGACTCTCCGACGCGCTGCCCAGCAGATAAACCGGGGGACCGCCCAGCGCCTGAAAAACCGTCTGCACCACCTGCGCCAGCACGGGCATGGGCAGGGATCGGCGGGATTCCCGCCCGGCCAGCGTGACGCCTATGCCGCGCCCTCCCGGCGCGGCCACGGGATTCACCGCCGCGGGCGCTATCGGATTGTCCGCCAGATGTCCCCAGACATCCACAAGATTAAGACTTGTTTCGCGCCGCCGTTCCGTCAGGCGGAAAACCTGCCGAATCCAGAAGGAGCGCGCCGTGCCGCCCGGCGCGGGCCGGTAGCCCCGCACCCTCTCCGAAGGAAAACAGCGGCACACGGCCGCGTTGAGCGGCGAAAAATTGCAGTTATAGACGGCATCCGCCCCCAGCGACGCCAGTTCGCGCAGAACGTCGCGGTTATTTTCCGCCAGCGCGGCCTCATCCGCCGGATACAGCACAAGGGCGTGCACCTGCGCCGCGGGAAAAAGCAGACGCGCCAGCGACGCCAGACCACGCTCCACCACAAGATGGAGCTCGCCCCTCCCCTCCAGCGACCGCAGCAGACGCGTGGTCTGCACCAGATCGCCGAAGCGGGCGGTTTGCAATACGATAGAGACCGCCATGAAACTCCTTGCGGCTGCCCGGCCTTGCGCCCTCCGTCCCGGACGACGCCCCCGCAACCTGTGGGCGTCATCCTATAGAAGAGCGCGTTATGACGCAAGAAAGGGGAGCTCCCTGACGGAGGCCGTCCCCTGCCGCTTGCGCTCCGGCGTCTTATCT
>CAMBWG010000239.1 GCA_945871415.1 uncultured Desulfovibrio sp. | reverse complement strand
GATTCATCGGCATTCTTCTCTCGGAAGAAGCTCTTGCAGGCAGCATCACGGACCCCTCGGAATAATGTGACGTCGACGCGGGGCCCTATTTCCATCCCCCCGTCCTCGTCCTGAACCCTTCATCCCCGGGACTTTCCCCGCCGGGGCTTACAGGCAGGCACTGACGTGACATATTATCTCCGCCACTATTTCGATCCCGACATGAACCATCTTGCCCTCAAGCCCAAGGAGAGCGACGGGGAGTCGGACGTCTACAATCTGGGATATGTCCAGAACGTCATCAAGGATCAGGTGGTCGCCGAGATTGTCCCCTTCGAGCAGGCCGGTCCCAATCCCGATGAGCGCTTCATTCTGAAGGAGCCTGTTTTTCCTCTGGGGCCCAATACCCATCTCGATCCGGAAAATTCCCGCTATCTGAAATCCGACATCAACGGATACGTTTTTTATCTGGACGGTAAAATTACCGTTAAACATGTGCTCAATGTCCGTTCTGATGTCAGCTTCCAGACCGGCAACATCTTCTTTGTAGGCGACATGGCCGTTCACGGTTCCGTCCGGGCGGGCTTTCAGGCCCAGGCCAACGCCGTGCGCGTCATGGGCATGGTGGAAGGCGGACGCGTGCGCTCCCGCGGCGACATGCTGGTGGAGGCCGGCGCGCGCGGCAGCGCGGGCGGCAAGGGACGGCTCATCGCCGGGGGCAAAATCGTCTGCCCCTTTGTGGAAAAGCTGGAAGTCCGCGCCGGCGATGCCATCGTCATAGAGAAGTACTGTCTTTACAGCACGCTCTATGTCGGCACAAATCTTGTCGTCAAAGGCAGCCTGTACGGTTCCACCGTCAATGCCTACGGCAGCGTCTATGTCGGCGCCCAGCTGGGCAACAAGGCTGCCGTGCCGACAAAGATCTATCTCGGCTACTCCCCCCAGACCATCAGGGAACTGGAAAAGCTCGACGCCTACATTGCCAACGTTTCTCAGCGCGTCACCCATCTGTCGGCCATTGCGGGCCATCTGCCCCCGGAAACGCCCAACGGACAGCGTCTGCAACGAGCCCGCAACGAACGTCAGGCACTGCTGGAACGGCGCGATGAACTCTGGTCGCATCTCTATGTGGACGAAGAGCGCATGCAGAACTGCCGGCTCATTGTGCCCGGTATTGTCTATCCCGGCGTGGAAGTCTCCATTGGCAAGGCATATATGCTGGTGGAACGCCAGTTTGAAAACGTCTGCTTCCGCCTGAGCCAGGAAGACATCATCGTCGTGCCCAATACGGCTGCGGGAGTCTAACTCATGCCGACGTCCAGCCGCTTTGAAGCGCGCCATGACGAAGACGGCCGCCTCTGCGACATTGTCGCACACGAAAACGGGCGGGATCTTGTCATGCTCGGGCCCGGCGGGCCCGAGCGCGAGCGCAATATGGCCCGCAGCGCTGAACGACGCCCGGATGCGCTGCCGGTTCTCTTGGGCGCGGGGCTTGGTTATGCTCTGCGCTATCTGCTTGACACCGGCAAGGGCCCTGTGGCTGTGGTGGAAAAGGAAACGGATCTGCAGGAGCTTACCGCCTCGCTGGCCGACCTTGATCCCGAACAGCGCTCGCGTCTTCTGGTTGTGCGGGAAAACGATCCCAAAGCGGCACTGACCATACTCACGCACTGGCAGACAGCCCACGGCGGACGCCCGCTGCTGCCTCTGCCCCTGCCTTTTTATCAGCGCCTTGACCGCCCCTATTACGGCTGGCTGCGGGAACAGCTCGCCGCCAGCGCGGATTTCGACTTCTGGGGACGCGCCGTCCGGCCCCGTTTCCGGGAGGCTACGCCCCGTCTGCTGCTGCTGACCAGTAAATATTTCCTTATGGGCGAAGTGCAGCGGGCCTGCGAACAGCTCAATCTGCCCTACAAGCTCGTACTCATCGGCGAAGGGGAAATTGCCCAGGGCGATTTCGTGCGCCAGCTGCTGGAAGCTGTGCTTTCCTTCCATCCCGACTGCTGCCTTACGCTCAATCACATGGGCGTGGATATCGAGGGCGTGCTCATGGATCTGCTGGCGCGCCTGCAGCTGCCGCTGGCTTCCTGGTTCGTGGACAATCCGCACCTGATTATCCACCTTTACAGCAAATGTGTTTCGCCGTGGACGGCGCTGTTCACCTATGATGCCGACAATGTGGACAGTCTGCATGCAACCGGTTTTCCCCACGTTTTTTATCTGCCGCTCGGCACTGATCCGGAGCGTTTCCGCCCGTCTTCCAAGCCTGTGCCGGCCTCATGGAAAGCCGATGTTTCCTTTGTGGGCAACTCCATGGTCTACAAGGTCGGCGCGCGTCTGAAAAAGACGAAGCTGCCCCGGTCTCTGCTGCGTACCTTCCGCGCCTCGGCGCAGGAGTTCATGGCCGACGAATCCCACTCCATACCGGAGTTTCTCCAGCGCCGTCGCCCGCAGGACTATGCAAATTATATGGCCCTGTCCGACAACGAGGAACGGCTGGCCTATGAAACCGCCCTCACCTGGCAGGCAACCCGTGTTTACCGCAACGGCTGCGTCCGCCGCCTGCTGCCCTTCCATCCGCTTATCGTAGGCGACGACGGCTGGAAAATCGAATTCCGGCACGACAAGCTCCAGCCGCGCTATCACGGCATCATCAACTACTATGACGAGCTGCCGCGCTTTTATGCCCACTCGGCCATCAACTTCAACTGTACCAGCAAGCAGATGAAGGGCGCCGTCAATCAGCGTATTTTTGATGGCCCGGCTGCCGGCGGTTTTGTGCTTACCGACTGGCGGCCGCAAATGGAGGCTCTCTTCGAACCCGGAGAAATGGTCTGCTACCACTCCCCGGACGAAATCCCGGATCTGGTGCGCCACTATCTGGCTCACCCCGAAGAACGTCGCCGCATCCTCGAAGCCGGTCGCGCCCGCGTTCTGAGCTGCCACAGCTGGGCCCACCGCCTGCGTCAGCTCCTCCAGACCATGCGCGAAATCTATGGCACTCCCGCCGCCTCTTAAAGTATTTTCAGTTTGAAATACTTCGCATTTCAAACAATACGGCCTGTCGTTTCGCGAGAAAGCGCGGTTTTTCCGCTCACTTCTGGCCGGACGGCGCTGTGCCGCCGCCTCGCGTTTCTCCTTTTTCAAAGTTGAAACGCCCTAACGATGCTTGTTTTTTGAAGGAGGACACGGAGATGCGGCTTGTCGGCCTGTTTCTTGTTGCGGCGTTTTTGTCCTTTTTTGCCGTTCCGCAGGCGGCGCTGGCCTGGGATGGTTATGTGGTGCGCGTGGAGGATTCCAACTGTATAGCCGTTGGCGATGAGCCCAACAGCAAGGAAGTGCGCGCGCGTCTCTTCTTTTATGGCATTCAGGCCCCTACGGGAAAGCAGCCCATGGCGGCGCAGACCATGGCCTTTCTGCAGCAGATTCTGCCTCCGGGAACGCCCGTGACCATCGATGAAGCCGGTGAGGATGAAAACGGCCTTACCCGGGCTCTGATCCGTTCCGGCGGCACCTCCATCAACTATCTCCTGCTGCAGCGCGGACTGGCATGGGTGGATCGCCGTCGCTGCCGGGCACTGTACTGTCGCCGCTGGATGATTCAGGAGCATTACGCGGTGACGGATCGCGCGGGTATCTGGGGACTTGATCTCGGTACGCCGCCCTGGCAGTGGCAGCGCTAGGCTTTTTCGGCATGCCAGCGCGGCCCGGCCCGAAGTGAGCGGAAAAAATGCGCTTTTTCCGCGAAACGACAGGCCGTATGGTTTGAAGCGCAACGCGTTTCAAACTGAAAATGCTTTAAAGATGAGCCTTGCGGCCGGATCGGGCTTGAAGCGGCGTCCTGTTCCGGGCTATACTTTTTCATCGTCTTTTTTGCGAGAATCACGGACAAAGGAGGTCCCATGTCCACCGCACTGCAAGAACTGGATGCCTTTCTGGAAGGCTGGACAGTCGATCCGCTTAACGCCAGATCGACCTTTCTTTCCTATCGGGATTTGCTGGCGGCCGTGCCCGGCGTCTCCTTTGAGTTCAAGAGTCGGCCCGGCGTGAGCTACTCCCTGCGCGCCCGGCATGAGAAACAGCAGGGGCGCGAGCTTTTCGTACTCGTGGACGTGGTGGATGACGAGCCCGAAAGTCGCTGGCTGTCCGTGTGCTTCTATGCCGATATGATTACCGATCCTTCTGAGCTGGGCGACTATGTGCCGCAGGGCCTCATGGGTGAGGACGCCTGCTGCTTCAATCTGGATGAAGATGACGCGGACATGCGCGCCTATATTGCGGATCGCCTGCGTGAAGCGGCCGCAAAGGCCGCCGCATAAGCTGTTTGTGACAGCGGACACGTCACGTGTCGCTTTTTTGAAAGGGAAGGACGCCGGGCG
>CAMBWG010000238.1 GCA_945871415.1 uncultured Desulfovibrio sp. | reverse complement strand
CCTTCTGGTGTTGAAAATGCTCAGAGAAAACCCTCTCAGCTAGTCAAGAGCCAAAGTTTTTTCCGGGAGACTGGAAAGGGCTTACAGGCCGTTTTTATGAATACTGGTTAATACACGACGCTGTAGGACATGACTTCCGGACGGTGGAAATAGAATTCCACGCGGCGGTTCATGGAGCGGCTGGCATCGTCCGTACCGGGGCGCAGGGGGCGGGTATCGCCGTAGCAGACGCCGCGCAGACGGGTGCCCTTGATGCCCATGCGGGTAAGGTGGGCGATGGCGTTGGCGGCGCGGGCTCCCGAGAGTTCCCAGGGGGAGCTGTAGGGCAGACGCGTTTCTATGCTGTCGGCATGGCCGCGCACGACAAGATAGAGATTGTATTCGTCAAGAATCTGCTTGACGGAGGTCAGCACCTTGAGCCCTTCCGTGGAAAATTCCGCGGAACCGGGCTTGAACATGGCGTCGGAATTGATGCGCAGCTGCACGCCCACGTCGTCGGCATTGATGCCGGAAGCATTCTGAGGAATGGCGTCGGCCATGATCATTTCCTTGAGCTTCTTGGCAATGGCAATGTGCGACTTCTGGGTTTCGTTGATGGTAATGCTGTCCTGCGTGTTGATCTTGTCGGTATTCTGAATGAAGGGGTTGTTGCTGACGTGCGAGGTGGAGCTGGAATCGAAATTGCGTTCGCCGCTGAAGTAGGCGGCCAGACCAGCCTTGGTTTCCGGCGGAACCATGTTCAGAATCCAGAGCAAGAGGAAAAAGGCCATCATGGCCGTCACAAAGTCGGCATAGGCGACTTTCCATGCACTGCTCATAGGGCAACTCCTTGTGCGAAATCCGTGTGGTAACGGTGAAAAAACGGCGGGCGAGGCGTAGTGCCCCGCCCGCCGTTCCAGGCCGCGCGTGCGGTGCGGCGCGGCACGTTAGCTCTTCAGCTTGTCTTCCATTTCCGAGAACTTGGGACGGAAAGGATACGGAATGGCGCGGCGGCCATATTCCACGGCGATCAGGGGCGTCGCGCCGCGAATGGCGGCGGAGACGGCTTCCTTGACGGCATTGAAATAGAAATGTTCTTCGGCTTCGTAGTTTTCCAGCTTGGAACCCATGGGGCCGAACAGACCGTAACAGCAGAGAATACCGAAGAAGGTACCCACGAGTGCGGCGCCGATGTGGTGACCGAGCACTTCCGGCGGCTCGTTGATCTTACCCATGGTGAGCACGACGCCGAGAACGCAGGCAACGATACCCATGCCCGGCATGGATTCCGCCATGTGGCTTACGGAGTGGGCGGGCAGCATGCCTTCTTCGTGGATGGTCTGCATGTCCACCTTCATCAGGCTGTCGATATCCGCAGGGTCGCCGGTCGTCAGATAGACGCGCAGGGTATCGCCGATGAAGTTGATCAGCACGGTATTCTTGGCGATGGCGGGAAACTTGTTGAAGATGGGGCTGGATTCGGGCCGTTCCACGTCGCTTTCAATACTGATGACGCCTTCGCGGTGCATCTTGGTGAACAGCGCGTAGAGCATGGCCAGGGTTTCCAGATAGCGGGTCTTACTGGAGCCCGGGTCGGCAAAGAGCCGCTTCAGACTCTTCATGATCAGGCTGAAGGTATATTTGGTCTGGCTGCCGAAGAAGGCGCCGAGACCGCAGCCCAGAATGATCAGGAATTCCGCAGGCTGGAAGAGAACACCCCATTCCCCGTGTGACATTGTGTAGCCTGCGACCACTGAGACTACGACAATAATAAGGCCGATCAATAAGTACATGCTTGCCTACCCGTTGGCCATGCCCCGCGCACGGACATATCCTTTTTGCCCGTGCCGACCAGGATCTGATTGACAACTACACACCTCTTAACGCCACTTTATCAAAAAGCTTTAGTCTTCTATCTTTTTTTCCTTGGCTTTTTTCGTGGACGTCCGACGGAGTCGCCCCGTCCGATCTTGCGGCAGGAGCGCAGACCCCTTACACAGGGGGAAGGTCCCCGGCAATGTGTATCTTCCTGTCCTTTCAACTTAGCCAAGCCCCGGCCATCTTGCAAGTGCCGCGCCCGTCCCGCACGGCTTCTTTTTCCTGCCATGAAGTATCCTTCTCCGATCTCATCCTCCCTGCCGCCGGCGCTTATGGTGCAGGGTACCTGCTCCAATGCCGGCAAGAGTCTGCTGACTGCCGCCTTTTGTCGTCTGCTGACGCGCCGCGGCCTGCGCGTGGCTCCCTTCAAGGCCCAGAACATGGCGCTCAACTCCTTTGTCACGCGTGACGGGGGGGAAATGGGGCGGGCGCAGGTGGTGCAGGCGCTGGCCTGCGGGCGTGCGCCCGACGTGCGCATGAATCCGGTTTTGTTGAAACCCACCTCGCAGGACGGCTCCCATGTGATTGTGCTGGGGCAGCCGCTGGCCCGTATGAAGGCAACGGAGTACTTCCGGGATAAGCGGAAACTCTGGCGCAGCGTCTGTCAGGCCTATACGGAGCTGGCTGCGGAAAACGACGTAATGGTGCTGGAAGGCGCGGGCAGCCCGGCGGAGATCAATCTGCGATCCCACGATATTGTGAATATGCACATGGCGCATGCCGCCGACGCGCGGGTACTGCTGGCGGCGGATATCGACAGGGGCGGCGCGTTTGCCGCGCTGGTCGGCACCATGAGCCTGCTCTCGCGCCGGGATCGTTCCCGCGTGGCCGGTTTTGTGCTCAATAAGTTTCGAGGTGATCCCTCCCTGCTGGATACGGCCCTGCAAACCGTGACGCGCAGGACGGGAAAGCCCTTTCTGGGTATTGTGCCCATGCTGGAGGGCCTGCGGCTGCCGGAGGAGGATTCCGTCGGCTTCCGGGAAGCCGCCCTGCCCTCGCTTGAGACCGGCTTGCCCGACGTGGCCGCGCTGAGTGCCGACGCGTCCCTTCTGGATGTGGCGCTGGTGGATCTGCCGCATGTCAGCAATGCGACGGATATTGACGCCCTGCGCGGGGAACCGCATGTGCGCGTGCGTCTTGTCCGCCGTCCCGGGGAACTGGGCTGTCCGCATATCTGCATCATCCCCGGGAGCCGCAACAGTCTTGCGGATCTGCGTTTTCTCCGGGACGGCGGGCTGGAGGCCGCGCTGCTTGCCTATGCGCGCAGGGCCTGTGCCGCCGTAGGAACGGGCGGGTTTGCGGGAATGCTGCTGGGTATCTGCGGCGGCCTGCAGATACTGGGAGCTTCTCTGCATGATCCGCTGCATCTGGAAGACGGCGGCAGCATGCAGGGCATGAACCTTCTGCCGCTGCTGACGACGCTGGCCGCGGCAAAGACGCTGCGGCAGAGTCGCGCCCGGGCCGTGTGTCCGCTGGCGGCAGGCTCCCGCGTTGTGAGAGGTTACGAAATTCATCACGGCGTGACGCGGCCGGCGGAGGCGGGTTCTGTGGCTGGAGGCCTGTCCGTGCGTCCGCTGGTGTTCCGGGAGGACGGCACGCCCATCGGCTGGGGTCTCTGTCGGGAAGGCGGTCTGTCTCCTGTCTGGGGAAGTTATTTACACGGTATCTTTGATGATGATGTCTTCCGGCACGAATTGCTGCGGCGAGTGCGCGTTGCCGCCGGACGCGCTCCGGCGGTCGCGGAGCGCCCCTACGCGCTGGGCCCGGAGCTGGATCGGCTGGCCGATACTGTGGAAGCGCATTGCGACTGGCCGGGGATTCTGGCCCTGCTGCATCTGTAACTTGGCGGAAGGGCTGTTTTTCCCGGCAGAATGTTGTCTGCCGCGGGGAATCGGCTTTGCATGGCATGTTTTTTTGAGATAGGATGACGTGTGTTTGCGGATGGGCGGCATGCCTGTCCGCTACTTGTCTTCATGACACAAGGAGAATTTTTTATGAAAAATCTGTTGTCGCGCCATGCAGCAGCCGGTCTCGCCGCCGCTGCGCTTGCTCTGTCTCCTCTGTCCGCCGGGGCCGAAACCCTGATGATGGCGACCACCACCAGCACGCAGGATTCCGGTCTGCTGGAATATCTGGAGCCCATTTTCAAAAAGGATACGGGCATTGAGCTGAAATGGGTTGCCGTAGGTACCGGTCAGGCTCTCAAGCTGGGCGAAAACTGCAATGCCGACGTGCTGCTGGTGCATGCGCCCGCGGCGGAAAAGGCCTATGTCAAGGCCGGCCACGGCATTGATCGTCGTGAAGTGATGTACAACGACTTTGTGGTGGTGGGCCCCAGGAATGACCCCGCCAAGATTGCCGGCAAGGGTACCGCCGAAGCCCTGAAGGGCATCATTGCCGCCAAGGCCGGTTTTGTCAGCCGCGGCGATCAGTCCGGCACGCACAAGGCCGAGCAGAAGCTCTGGAAGGATGCCGGTCTTAACCCCGAAAAGGACCCCAAGTATTT
>CAMBWG010000237.1 GCA_945871415.1 uncultured Desulfovibrio sp. | reverse complement strand
GCCCTCAGAATGATGACAAACCCCGCTTCGCGGGTTTTGCGCCGCCAACGGCGGCAGAGCCGCCGGGCGGAAAGGCACGAAAATCAGTCGCTTAACGGTACGGCAAAGCCGCGCCTGCTCCTGATTTTCGGAGGCTGCCGACTTTGTCAGCAGCCTCCGGGCGATGCGAAAGCATCGCCCTCAGGGCGGACCATAAGATGTGTCTGCCCTGAGTCCGGGCCGATTTCCCTGCGGAAGCATTTGACGAAACTCCGCGCGAGTCTGTATGATAAAAAAATTCTGTATGATAAAAATAAGGGCCGCGCCGTGTTCCCCGGTTTTCTCCGGGATGGCCCGTCACCGGAGGCGACGCATGAACCTGACGGAAAAATTTTACGGCATTTACCGTGAAAGCTATTTCAAGTACGGCAAAAAATGGGCCCGCGAACTGGGCTCCTTTGAAAAGAAAAAACAGGAACCCTTTTCCAGAGTCAGCCGGCAAGTCAATTCCCACATGCGGCGTTTTCTGGGCGGAGACAATTTCGGCAAGTACATCGACACGTTGGAATACATGATCCTCAAGGAAGGCCTGCTGGTCAAGGATCAGAACAACAATCTCGATGTGCCTGAAGCCACGTTCAATCTGTGGCTGGAATGAAGCGTTCCCGGGGTGCCGCGCAAGAACGCGGCGAGGCCATGCGTCATGAAGCCTCCCTTTGCGGAGTCACCGGAAGGACGGCGGGTGCTCGGGCCGGCGGATGTTTACGGCTGTCCGGCCTTGCCGAGCACAAAGGCCCTGAAAGATCTTTTGATCAGTTCCCGGCCCGGACCGCGCATGATAAAGACCAGATCCGTCGCTTTTTCCAGGCCTTCCCAAGAATGGAGATGCTCGGGAGGATGAATGACGTGCTGCACCCCCTGAATGACGACCGGCCCCTCGCTTTCCGCAATGTGCAGCAGCCCCTTCACGCGGAGCAGATTGTTGCCGTGGGCGTGCAGCAGCATTGACAGCCAGACCCCGAAGGCCTCCCAGTTGATCGGCTCCTTCTCCACGACCCTGACCGTGGCGACGGAAGTATAATGGGCCTCCCCCTGCGGATTCAGCGGAGCCGGGGACAGGCCGGCAATCCGCTTTTGTCCGGCTTTGGCCGCCCCTTCCGCGTCAGCCGGGCGGGAAAACAGTTTCAACACTTCAGGCGAGTCCGGATAGAGTCTTCGAGCGGCGGGGTTGCTCCTTTCAACAAGGCGCAGCACCGCCGCCCGGGCGGATTCGTCCAGGCAGTCCGTTTTGGTGATCAAAAGATCATCGGCCGAAGCCACCTGCTCCAGCCAGACCGGCTCCGTGCGGGACTGCGCCGGGGCATGCATGGCGTCAACGGTCGTGACCACCTCGCCGATGGTGTAGTGATGCCGTATTTGCGGATCCGCAAATACAGTGGACCGAATAAGCGACGGCCGCGCGATGCCTGTCGTCTCCACAATGACCCGCTTGAAAGGGGGAACTTCACCCCGGATCCTCCTGGTAAGCAGCAAAGACAGGGCGTCCCGCAGTTCACCCCGCAACGTGCAGCACAGGCAGCCGTTATTCAGCAGCACCACATCCGGAGCGATCTCCCCGACCAGGATGTGATCCAGCCCGACTTCACCGAACTCGTTGATCAGAACCGCGCTGTCTCCAAAAGCTTCCGCCTCCAGAATGCGGCGCAAGACTGTGGTTTTCCCGCTGCCCAGAAAGCCGGTCAGAACCCCCACCGGAATGGCGTCTTTTTCCCGGGTCAAGCGCATACGGCACGCTCCTGCATCGCCCTGATCAGCTTTTCATCCAGAGGATCCAGGGGAGTGCCGCGCATCTTTTCCACCTCCTGCCACATCTGCCCCATTTCTTTGACCATGCTCTGAGCTCCGGTTGGCGAGCTGAGCACATAATCGGTTCCGGAAAAATCACGGATGGAGTAATGAGCCAGAGAAAGCACTCTGTTGATCGCCTGCAGGCGAAAAATGCGCTGCCTCCTGGAAGTCCCTTTGGCGACGCCCTGCGTTGACCAGTGCGTTCTTTCGCCGAAAATGCCGCATAAACCGCACATGCCCGCCTCCATTGCCGAACCTCAGGACCTTGCGCAGAGCCGTCCGCGGTCCCGGATTCCGCCGTATGCATGCGGGAGCGGCGGGACGGAACGTCCCACCGCGAACCCATTTCCGAAATGACCTCTATTTGCCTCTGGGGAAGCGCGACCTGAAGTCGTCGGCCATTTCATCCAAAGTGACGAACCGGACGCCGGGATGCGAAAGCATATGCTGCGTCAGGCGTTCCAGGGCCATGATGCTGTGCGGGCGGCCGGAAACGTCCGGATGGATGGTCATCGGGAAAATCGCATAGTCGTATTCCCGGTACACGTAATCGAACTGCGCCTTCCACATGTCGTCGAAAATGTCTCTGGGATTGGCGAACCCGAAACTGTTCGGAGATTTCTTGATGAACATCATGGGCGGCAGATCGTCAAGGCACCAGTTGGCCGGGATTTCAATCAAATCCGTTTCCTCGCCCCGCACAAGAGGCTTCATCCATTCCTGCGGCTGGCTGGAATAGTCGATTTTGGTCCAGCTGTCGCCTACGCGCACATAATAGGGATGATGATCATTGTGCATCAGGCTGTGGTCATACTTGATGCCTTTTTTCAGGAGCAGCTCGTTGGTGACCATGCTGAATTCCCACCAGGGAGCGACGTAGCCGGTCGGACGCTTTCCGGCCAGTTTGCTGAGAATATCGATGCAGTGATCCAGAACGGTTTCTTCCTGATCCGGCGTCATGGCCAGGGGGTTCTCGTGGCTGTAGCCGTGAACGCCGATTTCGTGCCCGGCTTCAACCACGGCCTTCATGGCCTCCGGGAATGTCTCCGCAGAGTGCCCCGGCACGAACCAAGTCGTTTTCAGACCGAATTTCTTGAACATTTTAAGGAGTCTGTAAGTTCCCACCTCCCCGGCAAACATGCCCCGGGAAATGTCGTCGGGGGAATCCTCGCCACCGTAAGATCCAAGCCATCCCGCGACAGCGTCAACGTCCACGCCGAATCCGCAGAGAATTTCCTTCGCCATGACGACCTCCGATGGTTATGGGTTGTCAAAAACAGAATTCTCCCGCAAGGCCCATTTTCTGAACAGGGAAGCGGCGCCGGGGTCTTTTCACAATGTGAAGGCCCCGTCTCCCTCACGCAATGAAAACGGATGCGCTCTGTTCCGGCAGGACTTCGATTTCTTTGAAACAGTCCGCAAGCGCTCTCGCGTCGCGGCTGTCGCCCAGCGCGAGCATCAACAGCAGGCGGGCTTTCTGGCTGTTCAGAAAACCGCTCTGCAACACGCCGAGGCTCTGCAAGTGGGCCCCGCCGCCGTCGGCCGCATAAATCCCCGCTGTGCGCCCGACAGGAACGCGCGTGGCGGCAACCACCGGAACGCCCTTGTCCAGAAGCCTTTTCAGGGGCGCAACGATGCCGGGAGGAAAGTTGCCCCTCCCGAAACCTTCAAGCACAAGCCCGTCCGGCCGTATGGCGGCCAGCGCGTCCGGCAGAATGGCGTCCATGCCGGTGTAGGCTTTCAGAATGGGAACACACTCCGCGAACTTTTCCGGAGAAAACGGAGCCCCCCGGACCAGAGGAGGACGCGCGAGGATGACGCCCTCGTCGACATGGCCTGCCGGGCCCCAGAAAGGAGAAGCAAACGCCGTCACATTGGAGGTGTGCATCTTCGTGACATAGCGGGCGGCGTGAATTTCTCCGTTCAAAACGACAAGCACGCCATAGCCGCGCAGAGCCCGGGACGCCGCGCACTTCACGGCGCACAAGAGATTGTGCGGGCCGTCGGGCGCGGGATGATCGGCCGAACGCATCGCTCCGGTGAAACACACGGGCTTTCCAGGCGCAAGACAGAGATCGAGGAAAAAAGCCGTCTCTTCAAGGGTATCCGTACCGTGCGTCACCACAACGCCGTCAACGTCGCCGCGGCTTCGGATGGACTCGATCACCCCGCACAGACGCCCCATGATCCCGGGGGTCATCTGGGCGCTGGGAATGTTGGCGAACTCCACGACCTCCACTTCGCCGATCCCGTGCAAAGCGGGAACCGCAGCGACCAGGTCCGCGCCGCTGACGACGGGAACGTCCCCGTTTTTTTCCGGATCGTGGCGTGTGGCGATAGTGCCTCCCGTGGAAACAACAACCACATGTGAACGCATAGCGCCTCCACCCCCAAGGGGCTGTGCATACGGCCGCGCCGCGCGGCCACGTTTCCGTATTCCCGCCGGAACTGTTTTCGGATGACCCAACCGGTTGGTTTGAAATCTAAAAAAACAACCCCGACTTTAATCTGACCATTACACAACCGGTTGGCTGTGGCAAGCGCTTTCCTT
>CAMBWG010000236.1 GCA_945871415.1 uncultured Desulfovibrio sp. | reverse complement strand
GTATCCGGCCAATTACTTCACTGTAATCCTCATGGATATTCACATGCCGAGAATGGACGGCTACACAGCTTCTCACATTATCCGTGAACAGCTCCATGTAACCAGCCCTATTATTGCTTTGACTGCTACCTCTCTGGAAGAAGCCGCAGAGGGAGACGGCGGCGTCAGGCGTCCCCCGGACGGCATGGCAGGCGGTCGCGACAGCGGACGTTCCCGCGGCGGTACGGCCACAGGCGGAGGTGTCGATATACCGGGGACGGACGGTCCCGCACTGTCTGGAGTCTGAAGTCCCGGCGCGGCGGGCAGCGACGTGCCCACGGGATCGGCGCTTTTCTGCGGCGTCTCCTGAAGTGTGCGGGAAGCTGCCTGCGCCGCGGCGGCTTCCGCCGCTTCCCGCTGCTCGCGGGCAAGGCGCTGCTCCAGCGGTTCGGGAAGGCCCTGAGTCCCGGCCTGCGCAAAGCGGCGTCCGAGATCACGCAACAGCTGCGCCGCCACACCCACGGTTTCCCCGGCACCGGCATCCGCACGCAAACGGCGATCCACCCATTCGGCAAGATAAATCAGCGTCGCATCATCAAGTCCCTGACCACCGGCGCGCCGTACCGCGGCCGCAATGGCGCGCCGCGCTTCGTCGCGGCCCTGCAGAGCCGCTCTGTAGGCCGCCGCTTCCTTGTCCACGACGATACGGGCACGTGCCACGGCCGCGGCATCGCCGCCCCGGGCCTGCAAATCATCCACGCGCAGCATTTCTCCCTGCATGCGCTCCATGGCCGTTTGCGCTTCCTGCGCCCGCGTATCCACGGCGGTCAGCAGCGCGCGCATATCCGGCGTCTTGCGCACGCCGTCCAGCGCGCCCGCCAGCAAAACAAGACGTCCGCCCACGGACAGACACAAACGGCGCGTCTGCGCTTCGGAAAGGCCCTGCCCGCGGGCGGGGTGCATGGCCTCCCTGATGACGGCATCCATGAAACGATCCGCATAAATGTCATAGAGGGCCCGCAACATGGCCGGATGAAAAGCGTAACGCAGCAGGGCCGCCCGGCGCGCCTGCGCATCCGTGCCGCCCGCCGCCAGACCGGTCAGACGAGAGCCGTAATGCTGATTCAGTCGCTGCACGGAAAGCGGCAGAGGGCCGTCGCCGCTCTTCGTCCCGTGCTGTGCCACAAAAAAGCGGGCCAGATCCGTAACAAAAACCGGCGTTACACGGTCATCGGAACGCAGCTGCGGCGGTACGGGCGGCGTCTCGGGCGCCGGAGGAGGCGGCGTCACCGGCGCGCTGATGACCTGTCCGGCCAGAGAACCGTCTTCCGACGGCGGAACCAACGACGGCAGTTCCGGCTGTCCGGAGCCTGAGGAAGCGGCGGACCCCGCCGGCAGCGGCGATTCCGCGGGAAGCAGGCCCGCAACCATGCCTTCCAGCGGTGTGCCCTGCGTGCTGCGCCGTAGAAAAGCGCCGATATCCTGTCGCAGACTGTCCCGCTGGGCGTTATCCCGTGTTGCCCAGTAGCCTGCGGCAGCCACGGCCAGCAGCGCCAGCAGCGCCGCCGCCACAAGCCCCTTGCCGGCTCCCGCCCGGCGGGGACGGGGAAGGGGTTTTGCCGACGGCTGCGGCCGGGACGCGGCAACGCGGCGCGGGATTTCACGATTCGCGGCAGGGCGCGGACGCGGCGGCAGGGCGGAGGAAGAGGGGGCGGGATTTTTCCTGACCAGCTTCATGCGTTCTCCTCAGAAAAGAAACCATACGAAAAAAGGGATTTTACCCATTACGGTAAAATCCCTTGAAAAATGGTGCGCCCGAAGAGATTCGAACTCCTGGCCTACAGGTTCGTAGCCTGTTGCTCTATCCAGCTGAGCTACGAGCGCGTGAGAAGGAACATAGGCAAAAGCGCTCTGCTTGTAAAGCACTTTTTTTCATTTTTTCAAAAATCAGGCAATACGCACGGCATCTTCGCCGTCGCGCTCCCGCAGCAGCACATCCACATGCTGGCTGCGTTCGGTCTGTACGGCAATGCCCGCATAATCGGCCTGAATGGGCAAATCCCGATGCCCCGTGCGATCCACCAGCACGGCAAGACGCACGGCGCGGGGGCGGCCATAATCGTTCAGCGCCTCCAGAGCAGCCCGAATGGTGCGACCGCTGAACAGAACGTCATCCACCAGAATGACCAGAGCCCCCTCCAGCGATCCCGGGATGGAAGAAGTGCCGATAACGGGCTTGCCCTGAATGGTGGTCCAGTCGTCCCGATAAAAGTTGATATCCAGCGAACCGAAACGGGGCGTTGCCGTCATGCGGCCTTCCAGCAGCGGCATCAGACGGCGGGCAATATCAACGCCGCGCCGCTGAATACCTACGAGCACCACATCGCCATCCCGTCCGTGAGCGGCGGCTATGGCGTCGGCCAGACGGGTTATAAGGATTTCCACGGAACAGGTCGCATCAGCATGCGTCATAAAATCCTCCCACAAGAGGTAGTGGCAGCAGGCCATTTCCTGCAACGCCACCTTATCCGCTTTTCCTGCGGGAGAAAAGCCCCGCCCTCATTGACAAGCGGGCAGAGGAACCTTACATGAGGGAAAACTATGGTACCTGCGGCGGTTGCGCATCGCGACAACAGCCCGTTCCAACGACCATACTTCGCCGGAACGCTCCTCAGGGAACGTTCCCCCGCGAACACGACACACTTCCGCATAGTGCGGAAAAACACACTAAGGAATTGAGGTTCCCCATGCTGAATCTTTCCCCCAGCGCCCGCAAGGAGCTTGAGGCCTATTTTGCGGATAAGGACAGACAGACCATCCGCATCTTTCTTGCACCCGGCGGCTGAAGCGGCCCCCGTCTGGCACTGGCTCTGGATGAGCCTAAGGATGATGACGAGAAGCTGGAAGCCGAAGGTTTTGCCTTCTGTATTGCCAAGGATCTGCTGGCCCAGATCAAGGGCGTGAGCATCGACCTTACCTATATGGGCTTCACGGTTGATCCGGAAGTGCCGCTGGCCTCCTCCGGCAGCGGCTGCGGTTCCTGCGGCTCCGGCTGCGGCTCGCACTAGAGCGTTTCACCTTTGAAAAAGGTGAAGCGCGAGGCGGCGGCACAGCGCCGTCCGGCCAAAAGTGAGCGGAAAAACCGTGCTTTTTCCACGAAACGACAGGCCATATGGTTTAAAACGCACAGCGTTTCAAACTGAAAACGCTTTTGTGCCCGGCCGGACGGTTTCCCTGCCATGAGAAACCGTTTCGAAAAGACTTCTCCCCGCTGCTTGGGCGATCCCCGGGCGGCGGGGGGCGTTTTTAATCGGATGCCGTTCTTTCAAAGGCGTCCCGCCCCTGCCCTGCTCCGGGTCTTTCCCGAGTAACGTGATGCCTTGCGCGCCAATGGTCGCTGCCGGAAAAGCCCCTGCCGTGCGCGGTGTCCAGCTCTGTACTCTTCATAAAGCGCACGCCATGCACGCACTGTTTTCCCTGCTCAATACGCCTGTCGGTACCGCCGCTCCCATCCGGCGCGCGGGAATGGCGACCCTGTGCCGCCTTGCCTGCGCCGCAGCGGAAGCCGGACGCACCGCCGTCATCGTCGCCCGTTCGCGCGCGGAATTTGCCGAAGCGCGGGCCCTTGCCGCGCTGCTGACGCCTTCCCTGTCCGTGGATGACGCCCCCTTGTCCCGCCCCGCCTGGGAAAGCCCCTGTCTCGCCCTGCCTCCCGGCCTGGGCCTGCGGGCGGATCGTGATGCCTGGGGTTCGCGCATGGCGGCCCTGTATGGTCTGGCTCTGCGGCAGCCCCGCTGCGTGATCGTCAGTCTTGAAAGCCTGCTGATCCGGCAGATGCCGCCCGCCTTCTTTGACGGGCATGTGCTGGAACTGGAGCGCGGCAGCGACTATGCGCCGGATCTCGTCATCGAGCAGCTTGTGGAATGGGGCTATACCCGCGTACCCATGGTCACGCACGGCGGCGAACTGGCCCGGCGCGGCGATATTCTTGATATTTTCCCCCCCGGCTACGCGCGCCCCGTACGTCTGGAATTCTTCGGCGACACGGTGGACGAGCTGCGTCTTTTCGATGCCGAGAGCCAGCGCTCGCTGGAAGACCTCTCCGCCGTCACGCTGCTGCCTGCGCTTCCCTTTGTGCTGGACGAGCCCGGCGTCAAGACTGTGCGCAAGCGGCTCGACGCCCTGCTGAGCGAAGGGCGCATCAGCGAAAACGACTGCTACAGCGCCAAAAAAGCTCTGCTCAGCGGCGGCGCGGGCCTGTTCCCCGGCATGGCGCACGAAAAGTCCTGCCTGCTGGAAGACTGGCTGCCCGGCGACGCGCTCTGGCTGCTGCCCGATGCCGTGTCCTGCAAAGAAGAGCTGCTGACAACCGCAGCCACGCTGCGCGAGGAACTGGAAACGGAAGA
>CAMBWG010000235.1 GCA_945871415.1 uncultured Desulfovibrio sp. | reverse complement strand
GGCAACGCAGGGGGACAGCTTGTGCGCGGCCTTTTCCGCCGCTTCGGAGGCCCTTTCCGGCAGGGTGAAAGCCATGCGTGAGGACGGGGAACCGTTGCCGGAACCGTCGGACGCGGCACACGCCCGGGCGGCCATTGCCCAATGGTGCAAGGAGGAAGGGCTTGCCCTGCCGGAGGGGACATTGTTGCAGCTTGTCCCGTGCGACGAGGAAACCGAGCGCCTTGTGCGCGTCAACGTCTCTTTTCCCGAACACGTCCTGAAGCGGATCGACAGCAAGGCCCGCGCCCACGGCATGACCCGCAGCGGCTTTCTTGCGGCGGCGGCGCAAGCCTACGCCTGATACCCCCTTTCCCCTGCCGTATCACGCCGCCTCGAATGGGGCGGCTTTTCGTTGCCCGGCAATCAGGAAACGGCATTTCTGGGGATATTGGGGAGGTATGTTCAATCCTGAAAAGTACGCGGAGGCGGCTACCCCCCTGCCGAAAAAATAACCCCATGAACGTGCCCTGCCGAAGCCGCCGTGTACGGTCAAACCGTCAAAAAGGCCCCTCACCCAAAAAGGGGGACATTTTTTGTTTTATGGGTATATTTGTGGGGATGCTGATTTTTTATAGTACATTTTTTCAATTAAAATAAGTATGTTGTAAAAAACATTCGAGGGTCACCCTCTCCGCCACATGGTCGTCCGCCCGCCGGGAAACCGGCGGGCTTTTTTTGTTGCCCGCGTTACCAGACTTTTCCCTAACAAAAAAGGCTCTTGCGCGCTTGCGCAAGAGCCTGATGCTCATGGTGGGTCGTGCGGGGATCGAACCTGCGACTCTCTGCTTAAAAGGCAGATACTCTACCTACTGAGTTAACGACCCTTTCGAGAGGCTCACTTTAGGCGATGGGCGGGGAGTTTGTCAAGAAACTTTTTCAAATTTCTGCGACTTTTCTGCGCAAAGCGGCGTGGGGCGCGATTTTTCTTGACATTGGCCGGGAAAATGCTATTGCTCATCGCGTGACGCGGAGCCGGTAACGGCACGCGACATCCTGATGACGAACATCGAGTTCACAACGGGGTGGCCTGCAAAGGCCCCCTTTTTTTTATGCTTGCCCCGCATCGGGCAAGGGAGGGAGACGCATGAGTGACGCCGCCGTAAAAGACGCCCTTGTTCGTATTGCCGGACCGGTGGTTCGTTCTCTCGGGCTGGAAATCTGGGGGGTGGAGATCACCCAGACCGGCCGCCCCGTGGTACGCCTTTTTGTGGAAGCGCCGATCGCTCCGGAAGATGCGGCCGACGGCGTGCTTTCGCAGGCTGCCGCGGGCTCTTCGGAGGAAGCGCCGGACCCGTCCGCCTTTTCCGCCACCATCGCCCAGTGCGAAGAAATTTCCCGGCGCATCGGCCTTGCGCTGGATGTGGAAGATATTTTCCCTCAGGCCTATGTGCTGGAGGTGTCCACTCCCGGATTCAACCGTCTGTTCTTTTCGTCCGCCCAGATGCGCCCTTATATGGGCGACATGATCGAGGCGCGCATGCCGTCCGGTTTCACGCCGGAGGGGATCGACGTGGCGCGCCGGGTCTGGCGCGGCCGGCTGACGGCCGTGACGGAGGATGCCTTTGTGCTTGCTCCGGCCACGGTAGGCGGTTCGGGAGAAGTGACGCCCGAAAATCTGCCCGAGGTTCGCATTCCCTGGGAGGCAACGCGGCGCGTGGCCCGGATGTATGTCTTTCAGCAGCCTTCGCGTCCCGGCAAGAGCGGGAGCGGCAGACAGCGCAGGCGCGGCGACGAAGCGCACGGAGGCCGGGAGCGTAAGCGCGCGCCCATGCCCAACGAGGCGCTGGACGGGCTGGATATCTGATTTCAGGCAACAGAGGATGCGGAGCGTCGGCCGCCGGACGGCAGGCAAGGACGCATCCGTATACAATTTTTGAATTCCGGCACGCCGGAAGCAACGCCGTGTCACGCGCCGTCACGCATTGCGGCGACGAGAGCGCGCGGCCAACGTGAATCCACGCCGCGCGCGCGGCAGCGGGAGGCATCATGAACCTTGAACTCAAGAAGGCCATTGACCAGATCAGCAAGGACAAGGGTCTCGATCGCAACATGCTTATCGATACGCTGGAAGACGCCGTGCGCACCTCGGTATTGCGCCGCTTCAGCGAAGATATGGATGTGGAAGTTTCCTATAATGATGATACGGGCGACATCGACGTCTATCAGTACAAACTGGTTGTGGAAGACGACGACGTTGCCAACGAGGACATGCAGATTGCCCTCAGCGAGGCCCGGGAACACGATCCCTCGGTGCAGCTGGACGACGAAATGGGCTTCCGCGTCAAGGTGGAAGACCTTGGACGTATTGCCGCCCAGTCCGCCAAGCAGGTGATCATCCAGCGTATGCGCGACGCCGAGCAGGAAATCATCTATGAGGAATACAAGGATCGCGTGGGCGAGATTGTCTCCGGCATCGTGCAGCGGCGCGACAAGGGCGGCTGGGTCGTCAACCTGGGCCGTACCGAAGCGGTTCTGCCGCGCGAGGAGCAGATTCCCCGCGAGCACTACAAGCGTAATGACCGCGTGCAGGCCCTGATTATTGAAGTCCGCAAGGAAGGTCGCGGGCCGCAGGTCGTCATCTCCCGCTCGCACCGGGATTACATGGCCGCGCTGTTCCGCCGCGAAGTGCCCGAAGTGGACGACGGCGTGGTGCAGATCATGGGCGTGGCCCGCGATCCCGGCAGCCGCGCCAAGGTGGCCGTGCTTTCGCGCGAGCGCGATGTGGACCCCGTGGGCGCCTGCGTGGGCGTGCGCGGCTCCCGTATCCAGAACATCGTGCAGGAACTGCGCGGCGAGCGCATCGACATTGTGGTCTGGAGTCCGGACATTGCCACCTATGCCCGCAATGCGCTGGCCCCGGCCACGGTTTCGCGCATTGTGGTGGATGAAGCGGAAAATCTGCTGGAAGTCATTGTTCCCGATGATCAGCTGACCAACGCCATCGGCCGCAAGGGCCAGAACGTCAAACTGGCGGCGCGCCTGCTGGGCTGGAAGGTCGATATCTTTACCGAGACCCGCTACAACGAGGCCAATGCCATCGGGCACGGTCTGGAGCAGGTGGCCAGCGTGGCGGAAGTGTCCGTGGAGGCGCTGCTGGAAGCCGGGTATTCCACGCTGGACAAGCTGCGCGACGCCACCGATGCGGATCTGGCGGACAAGCTGGCGTTGTCGGATGCCCGCATTGCGGATCTGCGCTCGGCCATACACTTCCTTGCGCCGGTATCGGGCGGGGAAGCTGCCGTGGCGGAGCCCCGGACGGAAGAAAACAGGGCTGCGGACGCCGACGACAGGGCAGATGCCGGACATGGCGACGCCTAGAGCAGGCTGCCCGGAGGACTACGCCGGGCCGGTGCGCATGTGCGTCATTTGCCGCGAACGTGCGCCCAAGGCGTCCTTGACGCGCTACGTGCGTGACGCCCAAGGAAATTTACAGATAGACGAGACCCAAACATACCCGGGTAGAGGCTGGTACCTGTGTTCCAATCCTGGATGCGCGCAAAAATTTGCGAAGTACAGGCCGGGTACGCGGCGCAAGGGGGAAAGTAATGCCGGAAAGTAGAATCAAACTGAAAGAACTTGCGAGCCAGATCGGCAAGGATCCCAAGGACCTTCTGCCCGCAGCGCAGAAGCTGGGCTCCTCCATCAAGTCGGTGCAGGGCTCCGTTTCCGAAGAAGAGGCGCAGCGTCTGCGCCAGCAGTTCGCCGCGCCGCAGGAAGATGCCCGCGCACAGGGCGAAGGCGTGAAGGTACGCCGTCGTCACACCAGAGAAGAAGCCCCCGCCAGGGCCGCTACCGTTATTGCCACGCCGGAAGCTCCGGCCGCCCCGGCGGCTGAGCCTGCCAGGCCCGCCGCTCCGGCTCCTGAAGCACCTGCCGCTGCCGAGGCTGCACCCGCCGCGGAAGAGGCCGCGCCCGCGGCGCCGGAAGAAAAGGCGGCGGAAGCCCCGGCCGCTCCGGCTCCTGTTGCGGAGGCGGCTTCCGAGCAGCCCGCCGCGTCGGAAAAAAGCGCGGAAGCTCCCCGGCAGGCCGCGCGTCCCCGCGCTGTGGAGGCTCCCCGGGCGCGGATTATCCGTCGTCCCGACGAGCAGCCCGCGCCCCGGCCCGCGGCCCGTCCCGCAGCCGTTGTTGTGACGCCTGCCCCGGCCCTGGTCGAGGATGCGCCTAAGCCCGCGCCTAAGCCGCAGCCTGTTTCCAAAAAACCGGAGCGTCCGGCCGTGTCGCCCGTGTTTGCCGCTTTGAAGGAGCGGGACGAGGCCGAGCGCGCCGAAAAGGCCGCCGAGCGGGCCGAAAAGGCCGAACGCGCTTCCGCCAAGGCTCGCGTGCTGGCGCGCCCCGATGCGTCCGCCAAGCCTGAAGGTTCGTCCGCGCCGACGCTGCCCA
>CAMBWG010000234.1 GCA_945871415.1 uncultured Desulfovibrio sp. | reverse complement strand
TTTCGCGGAAAAAGCGCGGTTTTTCCGCTCACTTTGGGCCGGGCGGCGCTGTGCCGCCGCCTCGCGTTTCACCTTTTTCAAAGTTGAAACGCTCTAGAGCAATTCAACTTTGAGATGTAAAAAGAATATCCTTATCTGCCGCTATGAAAATGGTGCGCTGAGAAATACAAACGGCAACGATTGCGGCATATGAATCGGGAGTTTCCTCGCATTTCAAAGTTGAAACGCTCTAAAAATATTGCCAAAGAAAAAGGACGGAAAGCCCTTTCAGAAAGCGCTTTCCGTCCTTAAAGATTATTCAGTTTGAGACGCTTTGTGTTTCAAACCATACGGCCTGTCGTTTTACGGAAAAGTGCGTTTTTCCGCGCACTTCTGGCAGGACGGCGCTATACCGTCTCGCATTTTATCTTTTTTACAAAAGGCCTTCCGCGTACTCCTGTCCCCTCTGAAAAAGCGCGCTGGGGAAGGGTTGGCAGCCCGGGGGGAAGGATTACAAGAACGCCTTTCCTGCGGAAAGGCTGGGACCTCTCGCGCCGGCAGAGGGGTTTCCCTTCCCTCCGATATTCCAGAGAAAAACTTTTTTAGCTCTGCTGGGCGGCCGCCAGCTCGTCAAGAAGGCCCTGCGGCACTTCAAAGCCCAGTTCGGCAGCCTTGGCCGCGGCATCACGGGCTTCGGCAACCCGTCCTTGATCCAGATGACACAGAGCCAGATTATTCCATGCAGGGGCAAAGCCGGGCTGCTTTTCGATAATGGCCTTGCACTGCTTTTCGCAGGCGTCCAGCTCGCCCTTCATGAAGTAGGCCGTAGCCAGGGCATTCTGAGCCTGAACAAAATCGGGGTCCCACTTCAGGGCCTTGTTCAGAGCCGTGATGGCCTTGTCGGGATTGCCGCGCTGCAGATGCACAAAGGCGATATTGCTCCATGGCACGGGGAACTTGGCGCGGCAGTTGGCGGCTTCTTCGTTGTAGCGCAGGCAGCCGTCCAGATCGCCGCGCTCAAGGCAGATGCCGCCCAGCTGCACATAGGCTTCGGCAAGATGCGGCGAATTACGCACAGCCTGAAGAAGAGCGCCTTCCGCGCCCACGAAATCGCGCTTGCTCAGCAGAGCGAGACCAAGATTGTAGTAATGGGTAGCGCACTGATCGTTGGCCTCGATCTCGCTTTTGAGATCGGCGATGTACTCGTCAATATCGTCGTAACGGTCTTTCATAGGAGATGTCCTTCCTTTTTCAGGAGGTCACGATACCAGAGGCAAAAATCCAGCGTGCCCAGGTATTTTTCGTCCCGGTTTACCACGCCGAGAGCGCACTCCAGCGCGCCGCGGGCGTAATCGTTGCTGTACTGGCCTTTTTTGGCCGCTTGCTGCAAAAACTCGCGCACCAGCTGCTGGGTGGTGCGCTTGGTCACGTCCATGCGCAAATCGAGCGGATCATTAGGCTTCTGGAAAGGGTCCCAGTTATCATAGCCGATACGATCGACAAACTTGCGCCGGCGGGGATTCATGCGCTCGTAGATCTGGCGTTTCTGCTCTTCCTGATCATCGGTGAGCTGCTGCGGCGTCCCGTCGCGGAAGACAGTCGCCGGAATGGAGCCGAACAAGTGCGGCATGGAAAATCTCCTTGTAAAAATCCGGGAACCACGCCGGACAGCGACGCGGGAGCGTCGCGGACCGGGCGTGACGCGCACGGAAGCATCAGGCCTTTTCGCGGGGAGCGGGACCTATGCCCAGATAGGTTTCATCGTAGCTGGTCAGCAGCGCCATGGACAAGGGCACATAGACTTCATGCAGCTCGGTGAAACGGCTGCCCACGGTTTGCTGAATATCGCGGCTCAGGGCGTCGAGGCGCTCGTACATCTTGTCCATGAACACGGTCGGATAGGCCGAGCCCTTTTCAAAGGCGGCCAGACCGCAGACATGGCCGCGCCCGCCAATGGCCGTAGGCACGCCGTAAACGCGGCAGGTGATGGGGCGCGCGTCATAGAGAACGCAGCGGTCGTCATCGCCCAGCAGCGGACAGCGGGACTTGATGCGAGCGGCGTCTTCCATGATTTTTTCCGGCGCTTCACCGGCCTTTTCGGCACGGAAAAGATCGCGCTTGATGCGCGTCAGCTGGCGGTCCGTATCCGAGGCCCGCTCCAGTATGGCGGAGCGCTCGGGACCGTAGCCGAATTTAGCACCGAAGGCCCTGTTGATATACATGGCCTCAACCAGCGGCAGATCAAAGAGGGCGTTGCAGCAGTCGCTGCATCCCTCGCGACAGCTGACGCAGCTGGGGAAATCGCTGCGGATCTTTTCAAAAAGCGCGTCGGCGCTGCTGCGGAGGCGTTCGTATTCCTGAAAAATGGGAGTCAGATCGGGTATCATGCCTTTTCTCGTGCGCCCCTGTCCCGCCGCAACGGGAGAGCGAGCCGTTAGAGCATTTTCAGTTTGAAACGCCCTGCGTTTCAAACCATACGGCCTGTCGTTTCGCGAAAAAAGCACGATTTTCCGCTTAGCTCGGGCCGGACGGCGCTGTGCCGCCGCCTCGCGCTTCGCCAGTTTCAAGGGCAAAACGCTTTACGAAAGTGCCGCCAGGCGCTTCTCGCACCCGGCGGCACCAAAAAACTATCAAGAGGCCGCTCCGGCGGCCCTCCCGAAGAGACGACTACTGTTCTTCAACGGAAATGGCGTTGGCTTCGCACACTTCCACGCAGGATTCGCAGCCCAGGCACTCTTCGGCGTTTTCAGGCACGGACTTGCCGTCTTCGATCTTGTACACTTCCACGGGGCACACGTCCACGCATTCACCACAGCCCACGCACTTGTCGGTATCGACATTCACATTGTAGCCCATTGTCTTCCTCCAGAAGTATGATGCCGGCAAAAATCAGACGCTTTTGCCGACGCGACAGTTGTCGCACTCCCTGCATAGCGTCCGTGCTGCATACTGTCAAGCCCCGATGCCGGGAAGAGAGAAACCGGAACAGCCGCCTTTTTCCACGAAAAAGGAGACATAGCCGCACCAGAAAATTTTCAGGTTGCAACGCTGCGCGTTCAAACCATACGGCCTTGTCGTTTCGCGGAAAAAACGCGGTTTTCCGCTCACTTTTGGCCGGGCGGCGCTGTGCCGCCGCCTCGCGTTTCACCTTTTTCAAAGTTGAAACGCTCTAAACAGGAGATATCTGAAAAGTAACCAGTGAAAACGGAAGACACCTGCTCACGGGAAACAGCCGCCTTCAGACAGGCTCCGACGCCCTGATAAAGCGCGCTGAGGAAGGGAGTGGGCCCGGGGGAAAGGGCCCCCCTCTCGCGCGAGCGGAGGGCTTTCCCTTCCCCCAGAAAACAGCCCACAAAACATTAAGCCACGGTCCGGCCTTCCACCATATCGCTCAAGGCCAGAATGGTATTGGCATAAACGGAGGAGTGGTTATAGGCCATGAGCAGCTTGTGCTGACGGGCTCGGTCGATGCCCGAGCGCCAGCCGTGGCGATAGAGGTAGTTGGCAAGGCTGGCCACGGCATCGGGAATTTCAAAGAGATTGACATGCCCGTCGTTGTTGCCGTCCGCGCCGTACACATCAATGTTGGACGGCATGAACTGGCACAGCCCCACAGCGCCGTAAACGGAGCTGGGCAGCTGATCGGGCCGGATACCTTCGCGCGCCATGTAGATCACCAGCGCCCTGGTTTCCTTGTAGGCCCAGTCAGCCCGCTTGGGCATGGTCTGCGCGAACCAGTCACGATGCTTTTCGTGATCCTTCATCTTGGGCAGCCAGCCGGAAATGCTCTCGGGCGTGCGTGTCACGGACATGCTGGCCAGCGTGTAGAAGGCGTTTTCCTTGACGTCGGCCAGCACCTTGCCCAGACGGGTTTCCACAAAGAGCAGGGCCACGGCGATATTGCGCGGCACCTGATAACGACGTTCCGCCACATCGAAGGCCGCGGCATTGGCCGCAAGGAAGTCCCGGCAGGCCTGCGCGTTGGCCTCCGTCAGCACGCCCTTGTAGTAGCGGGCGGCCGGAGCCGTCGAGGGCGGCTTGGGGAAGAAGCGACGCTGATACAGCGCGTTGATCTTGCGCCCCATAGGCGACTGAGTGGGCGTGGAGGGCAGGGTCGCCAGCAGGGCATCCACCTGCGGTCCGGAAACGCCGTCCGCTGCCAGACGCCGCGCCAGCTCCCCCCACGGAGCGGATGCGGGCGCGGCCGCCCGCGGCGTTGCCGGTTTTATCGCCGGAGCCGCGACAGACGGGGTGGTCGCGGGAGCGGCCACGGGAGCGGGCTTCCGCAATATGGCGGGATCAACATTGGTGCCGGGCAGATCCCGCCCCTGCACGTCGTTGCCTTCCGGCGCCGTGCGGGCGGGCGGTTCCGTCAGCAGCGCGCCCGGAGCCGCGACATCATCAACGGGCGCGGAAGTGGTGCTGCAACCGCTTCCCAGCACGC
>CAMBWG010000233.1 GCA_945871415.1 uncultured Desulfovibrio sp. | reverse complement strand
AGCCGCCGCTACTGCTCGGCGTGCTGGCAATGGAGGCGTTCGCCTTCCTTTTCCTTCTTGGCAAGGTGGTTGAGGGCGTTGACGTAGGCGCGGGCGCTGGCCACGAGGATATCGGGATGCGCGCCGCGGCCCACGGCCGTATGGCCGTTTTCCCGGATGCGGACGGTCACTTCGCCGAGGGCGTCGGTGCCGCTGGTGATGGAGTTGATGGCGTACTGCTCGAGCTCAGGCTCGCGGCCCACCATATCGGCAATGACGTTGAAGATGGCATCCACGGGGCCGACGCCGAAACCGGCGCGGCTGGACTCGATGCCGTCCACGTCCATGAGCACGGCGGCGGTGGGCGGCACGCCGCCCGCGTCGGAGCTCTGGACGCTCACATGCCGCAGGCGGAAGCGGTCGGGGATGCGGTAGATTTCTTCCTGCACCAGCGCCATGAGGTCATCGTCGTGCAGGGTCTTCTTGAGATCGGCAAGATTCTTGACGGCCTCGAACACGGTCTGAAGCTGTTCTTCGCTGAGCTTGTAGCCCAGCTCCTCGAACTTGTTGCGCACGGCGTTGCGGCCGGAGTGCTTGCCGATGACAAGATTGGTGGAGGTGCGCCCCACGGACTGCGGGGTCATGATCTCGTAGGTCTCGCGGTTCTTCAGCATGCCGTCCTGATGGATGCCGGATTCATGGGCAAAGGCATTGGCTCCCACGATGGCCTTGTTGCTGGGAATGGGCTGACCGATGGTCATGGAAAGCAGGCGGCAGGAGGGATAGAGCTGCTCGGTCTGAATGCCGTGCTCAAGGCCGTAGTAGTCCTGACGCACGCGCAGGGCCATGGCGACTTCCTCAAGGGAGGCGTTGCCCGCGCGCTCGCCGATGCCGCTGATGGTCACTTCGGCCTGACGCGCGCCCACGCGCAGAGCGGCAAGGGTGTTGGCCACGGCAAGACCGAGGTCGTTATGGCAGTGCACGCTGAAGATGGCCTTGTCGGCATTGGGCGTGTTCTCGATGACGTAGCGGATAAGCTCGGCGAACTCTTCGGGCTGGGCATAGCCCACGGTATCGGGCAGATTGATGGTGGTCGCGCCGCTGCGAATGGCCAGCTCGGTGACGCGGCACAGAAAATCACGGTCGGAGCGGGAGGCGTCCTCAGCGGAAAATTCCACGTTGTCGGTATAGGACGCGCAGCGTTTGACCCCGGCTTCAATCATCTGCAGCACCACGTCCGGGTCCTTGCGCAGCTTGTACTTCATATGCAGGGGCGACGTGGAAAGGAAGGTATGAATGCGGGGACGGCGGGCATGCCGGACGGCGTCCCAGCAGCGGTCGATGTCGCCGTCCATGCAGCGGCACAGACCGGCGACCTGAATGTCGCCCGCCTGTTCGGCGATCTGGCGCACGGAATCGAAGTCGCCCTGACTGGAAGCGGGGAAACCGGCTTCCATGATATCCACGCCCAGCACTTCGAGCTGATGGGCAAGCCGCAGCTTTTCCTGCTGATTCATGGTGGCGCCGGGCGACTGTTCGCCGTCGCGGAGGGTGGTATCAAAGAAATAAACGCGATTGGCCATGACGGATGCTCCTCTTGTTTACGCGGCCGGGCCGCGCCTCCGGGGGCCTTCGGGCACAAAACGCTGAAGGCCGCCCGCGCATGCTGGAAAAAATCCCGTTTTTCCCCGCACTCTGAACGCCAGCGGCCGCCAACCCTGTTCTGAAAGGCCGACAAGAGAAAGCATCTCCGCCCACAGTTCACCTTATACCGGGAAAACGGGCGGCAACCGAAGAAAGCGCGGTCTACTCGCCCGAAGACGGTAGAACGCGTAGTAGCGCGCGATTGCGCCTGGGAAGCAGATAATAGGTGTAGATGATGCCGCCGAGAATGTAGACGGCACAAATCAGGAAACCGAAGATGCGCGGCTGAGAATAGACAAGCGCCAGCGCGAGCATGACGCCCACGAGCACCCGGAAGGGATGCGCGCGCAGAAAGTCATATTCCTTGAAGGAGAAGTAACGCACCTTGCTGACCATGAGAATGCCCAGCACGAGGGTCAGCACCAGAGCCACATAGGCCACCACGGACGAAGGTTCGGTGGTGAACATGCGGGCAAAGAAAAGATAGGTCACGGCCGTGCAGCCCGCGGCCGGAATGGGCAGACCGATGAAGAAACGCTTGCCCGCCGTGGCGGCGGCCACATTGAAGCGGGCCAGACGCAGCGCGCCGCAGGCCGCATAGATGAAGGCCACGGCCACGCCGAGACGGCCGAAGCTTTCCAGCTGCCACTGCCACATGAGCATGGCCGGAGCCAGACCAAAGGCCACCAGATCGGCCAGGGAATCGTACTGGACGCCGAATTCGCTGGCCGTATGGGTCAGACGGGCAACCTTGCCGTCGAGGCCGTCCATGATGGCCGACATGAAGATGGCGAAGGCGGCATGTTCGATGCGCCCCTGCACGGCCCAGACCATGGACAGGAAGCCGAGGAACATGCTCAGCGAGGTGATCAGATTCGGCAGCAGATACACGCCCTTGTGAACAGGTTTCACGGTATCCTGATGCCGGGGAGGCGTTTCCATGTTCGGTTCCATGAAAGCTCCGTAAACGTAACGGGGACGCTAGGCGTCGTCCCTCTTTTGCGCCAGAATGCTCTGTCCGGCGAAGACCTTTTCGCCGATACACACAGCGGGAAGATAGCCCTCCGGCACATAAAGGTCAACACGCGAGCCGAAGCGGATCATGCCGAAGCGCTGTCCGCGGGCCAGCGTATCGCCTTCGTCCGCGCGGCAGATGATGCGGCGGGCGATGAGTCCGGCGATCTGCACGCAGGTCCACTGCGCGCCGTCGGCGTCGCGCAGCAGGCAGGCGCAGCGCTCGTTTTCGCTGCTGGCCTTGTCCACGGCCGCGTTGAGGAACTTGCCGGGCCAGTAGCGCACTTCTTCCACCGTGCCGGTCACGGGAGCGCGGTTGACGTGAACGCTGAACACGTTCATAAAAATACTGATACAGGCGCGTTTGTCGCCGGTCAGAGGATCGCGGCGCGTTTCGATACGCACGACCCGGCCGTCCGCCGGGCTGACGGCCAGCCCGGGGGCCTGCGGCGTCACCCGTTCGGGATCGCGGAAGAAGTGCAGAGAGAACCAGCACAGGGCCAGCACAATCACGGCGGGCACGGCCCAGCCAAGCAGAGCGCAGACAAGGGCAATCAGAGCCAGAAAGCCGATCAGGGGCCAGCCTTCGGGAGTGATGCCGCAACCGGGTTCACGCATGAAAAGATCTCCGTAACAAGCTCGGGACCATCCGTCCCGGCATCGGCCCGCGGCAAGTCCGCGCGGCCCCTTGCATTTCAAATCATACGGCCTGCCGTGTCGCGGGAAAAAAGCGTTTTTCCGCTCACTTCGGGCCGGGCGGGGCGCAGTGCCGCCGCCGCGCGTTTCATCTTTTTTCAAAGCTAAAACGCTCTTGTGAAAACCGGCCCACCATACGGAAAAAAAGCGCCAAGGTCAAAGGCTCCTTGTCTCCGGCGCGGAGTGCGGCTATAGTGGATGGAATGACAAAAGCACTCAGCCCCTCGCATAGCGGCCTTCCGCTCCGCACTTCCGCTCCGCTGCTTCCGCTCTGCCTTGCCGCCTGCCTGCTTGCGGGCTGCGGCCCCAGGGATATCGGGACCGGGACGGCGGATCGGCTGCCGCCGGAGCGTCCGCCGGTAGCCGAAACCATGCGCTATCCCGTCACGGGCAGCAGCCCCATCCAGCAGCGCCTGTACTACATGAATCAGCCCGCGATCATGGAACAGACCCGACGCTGGCGCATGCTCCAGCAGGAAAACGCCATGCGTCGCTCGGTCGGTCTGCAACCGCTTCAGGAGCTCCCTTCCCCGTCACCCGATGTACCCAAGCAGCGCAGCCCCTTCCGCCAGTAGGCGCGTGCGCTGCCGGAGGCCCTCATGGATCCGATCACTCACGCCGCCAGCGGCGCCGTCGCCATGCTGGCCCTGCGTCGTCGCCCGCCCCGTGCCGTTCTCGTGGGGGCGCTGGCCGCCGCCGCGCCGGATATCGACATTCTCTTTGGCAACGAACCGCTGACGACCCTGATCCTGCATCGCGGTATAACGCATGCCCTGCCCGGCGTCACCGTCTTTGCGCTGCTGCTTGCGCTGGCGGCGCTGCCGCTGCTGCGGGGCGGTTCCTCCGATCGCATCTACCTTTCCTCGTCCTCTCCGGGCCGCTGGAGCTTTCCCGCCGTCTGGTTCTGCATGGTCTGCATGCTGCTCCTGCACATCTGGCTGGACTGCGTCACCACCTACGGCACACTCATTTTCCTGCCCTTTTCCGCCGAGCGCGTCCGGCTCAACGCCGTTTTCATCATTGATTTTCTGCTGACTCTGCCCCTCCTCTGGGCTCCCTTGCCATTCCGGCCTCTCCCTTGTAAGATTTAT
>CAMBWG010000232.1 GCA_945871415.1 uncultured Desulfovibrio sp. | reverse complement strand
TCAAGCCCGGCAAGGGCGGTGCCATGGTCCGCACCAAGCTGCGCAACATCCTGACCGGCCGCATGCAGGACATCACCTTCCGCTCCGGTGAAAAGGTGGGCAAGCCCGACATGGAAAGCCGCGACATGCAGTATCTGTATCGTCAGGATGACGAGCTGATCTTCATGGATATGACGAATTACGAGCAGCTCCAGATTTCCGTGGAAACCACCGGCGGTAAGGAAGGCTTCCTGAAGGACGGTCAGCAGTGCCGCGTCCTGCTTTACAAGGGCAACCCGCTGGATATCGATATTCCCCTGAGCCTCGTGCTGGAAGTGACGGATACCGAACCCGGCGCCAAGGGCGACACCGTGAGCAACGTGACCAAGCCCGCCACGCTGGAAACCGGCATCGTCGTGCAGGTGCCGATCTTCGTCAACACCGGGGACCGCATCAAGGTCGATACCCGCACCAAGGAATATCTGGGCCGCGAATAGGCCTTCCTGCGGTACGCCTCCGCAGGGCGACCGCACAGAGCGCAGGAGGTTCCTCCGCGCCGGAAGCGGGGAAGGGCGGCGCGCCTTTCCCCGCTCTCCCGCAACGCCGCCACGCGGCGAACTTTTCTCTTTTTCCTGCCCACGGGATGCCGGGGCCCTTCCGCACCGTTCGACACCAGAGCATTTTCAGTTTGAAACGCTGCGCGTTTCAAACCATACGGCCTGTCGTTTCGCGGAAAAAACGCGGTTTTTCCGCTCACTTTTGGCCGGGCGGCGCTGTGCCGCCGCCTCGCGTTCAGCCTTTTTCAAAGGCAAAACGCTCTATCCCGCGTCCGGCCTGCGGGCTGACGCGGCCTTCTCTCCGTACAACTGAATGAGGGTAGCGCTACGCAAGCCAGAAAATTCTCCCGTGAACTTTTCGGCCTTTTCCTGCTTTTCTGGGCACTGCTGCTCATGCTCAGCCTCGCCACCTTCGACGCTGCCGACCCGAGCCTGAATCACGTCGTCAGCGGCAAGGTACAGATTCACAATCATGCCGGTCTGTTCGGCGCGTATGCCGCCGGTTTTCTCAACGATGTCTTCGGCATCGGCGCTTATCTCTGGCCCTTTATCTTCGCCGCGCTGGGAGCCGCCTACGTTTCCCCGGCCTGCGCCATGCACTGGTGGCGCTGGTGCGGCTGTTTCCTGCTGACCATCTGTCTGCTGGTCGGCGGCGCGGCCTGGGATCTGTCCATCGGCGACGTCGCGGGCGGCGGTATGATCGGGCGGACCCTGCACGACAACGCCGCCCTGTATCTCAGCCCGGGCGGCTCCACCATCCTCTGGATCTTCGTTCTGCTTGTCGGTCTGCAACTGACCTTCAACTTTTCGTGGTTCAATCTCACGGAACGCATGGGGGCCGAAGTCAAACAGCGTGTTTCCCGTCATGACGGCGGCGACGCAAACGCGCAGAAGGGCGGCTTTTTCCTTGGGCTGAAAATCCTGCTGAACGCCATGCCGCGCCCCTCCTGGAAAAAATGGCGCGACAAGCTGGGCAATATCAGGGATTCAGAAGAGCAGATGCCGGACATGCTGGATACGCAGACGCCGCCCGCCCAGCCCGCCGCCCCGCGCACGCCGCGCAAAAAGATCGAAACCCAGCCCGACGAAGACGATTTCTTCCTGCCGGTAGACGATGCTCTGCCGCCGGTGCATCTGCCCGAAAGCATTCCTGAAGCGGCGCCGGAAATACCGCGGCAGCGCGCGGCTGCCGAGCCTCTGCCGTCGCCGGAAACCGCCGCCGGGCCTGTGGCGTCCGCAGCGCCCGCCATGCCGCCGGCGCAGGAGGCTCCCCGCCGCAAGGCCCCCATTCCTCTGCCGCCGCTGGATCTGCTGACGCCGGCGCCGAGCAATGCCGTGCGCGTCAGCAAGACGGAATGCGAGAGCCGCGCGCGTGCGCTCATGCTCTGTCTGCGCAACTTCGACATTCAGGGCGAGCTGGTGCGCATTACCCCCGGCCCCGTCGTGACCATGTACGAAGTCAAGCCCGCGCCCGGCGTCCGCGTCAACCGCATTGCCAATCTGAGCGATGATCTGGCCTTGGCGCTCAAGGCCATTGCCGTGCGCATTCAGGCCCCCATTCCGGGATCGGATACCGTAGGCATCGAAATACCCAATGAACAGCGGGAAACCGTCAACTTCCGGGAACTGGCCGCCTCGCAGGCCTTCCGCAAGGGCTGCGGTCCTCTGACCATGATTCTCGGCAAGGACATTGCCGGCAAACCCTTCATGGCCGATCTGAGCCGCATGCCGCATCTTCTGGTGGCCGGCGCCACCGGCGCGGGCAAGAGCGTCTGCCTCAACGGCATTCTTGTCAGTCTGCTGTATCACACACAGCCGGAAGAAATGCGCCTGCTGCTGGTGGACCCCAAGCGCATTGAAATGGCCGTCTATGCCGATGAGCCGCATCTTGTGCATCCCGTCGTGACGGAAATGGCCGAAGCCAAGAATGCTCTGGACTGGGCCGTTCATGAAATGGACCGCCGTTACACCGCCATGGCGCAGATGGGCGTCCGCAATATTGCCGGCTACAATCAGAAACTGGCCTCCTTCAACGGGCAGCTCCCGCCCGATTACGCAGGGCTTGAGCATATGCCTTACCTTGTCATCGTCATTGACGAACTGGCCGACCTGATGATGACGGCCGCGCGGGAAGTGGAAACCAGTATTGTCCGTCTGGCCCAGCTGGCCCGTGCCGCGGGCATTCACATGATCCTGGCCACGCAGCGCCCCAGCGTCGACGTCGTCACCGGCCTCATCAAGGCAAACTTTCCCTGCCGCATTTCCTTTCAGGTCACATCCAAGCACGACTCGCGGACCATCCTGGATCAGGTAGGCGCGGAGCACCTCCTCGGACGCGGCGACATGCTCTACAAACCCAGCGGGGGACGCCTCATGCGTCTGCACGGGCCCTTCCTCAGCGACGACGAAGTACAGAATGTGGTCGGCTACTGGAAGCGGCACCGGACGCCGACCTATGAAGTCAACTTTGCCGAATGGGGCAGTCCGGACGGCAATGCCGGGGGGGGCGGCAACGGCGGCGACGCCGCCGACAGCCTGTATCCCGAAGTCCGCGCCTTTGTGATGGAGCAGGGCAGGGCCTCCATTTCTCTGGTACAGCGCCGTTTCAAGATAGGCTTCAACCGCGCGGCCCGTCTGGTGGAACAGCTGGAACAGGAAGGTATCATCGGCCCCGCCGACGGCAGCAAGCCGCGTTCCGTCAAATAGAACATTTTAGAGCGTTTCACCTTTGAAAAAGGTGAAACGACAGGCCGTAGATGCCCCTTTTCCCGGTCTGCCGCCCCGCGACAGGCCGGGACACGCAACCTTTCACGACGTTTGAGGACATTCCATGAAATTCACGCATGCCATGCTGGGTACCGGCGCGCTTGTCGCCCTGACCATGCTTCCCGTTCCCTTTGCGCAGCTGTCGCTCCCCGGCTGCGTTGCCGCCGTCCGGGCCGCCGCCCCGCAGGAAATCGCACAAATCAAAACGACCTATGCCGCGCTGCAATCCTTCCGCGCCAGTTTTGAACAGACGCTGACGCATCAGGAAAGCGGCAAGAAGGAGGTGCGCAAGGGGACGCTGCTGTTCCGCAAGCCCCTCTCCATCCGCTGGGAAACCCGCGAAGGCACACAGGAACTGCTGGTCGTGACCCCCTCGGAAATCTGGGACTATATCCCCGACGAAGAAATCGCTTACCGCTATCCCCCGGAACTGGTGCAGGATTCGCGCAGCATCATTCAGGTGCTGACCGGGCAGGCCGCTCTGGACAAGGATTTTGACGTGAGTTCCGAAGGCCGCAAGGGCTCCTTCCGCGTGCTCCATCTCTATCCGAAGGACCCTACGCCGCAAATGGTGGAAGCCCGGATATACCTTGATGACAAGGGATATATTCAGCGGGCGGACATTGTGGATTTCTACGGCAACCATAACGACGTGCGCTTTACCGCCTTCAATGCCAATGCCCGCGTCAAGGATCTGGATTTCCGCTTTACGCCGCCCAAGGGCGTGGAAGTGGAAGATCGGACCCAGAAAAAGGGCGTCGAGGAACGCGAACTTTTCAAATAGAGCATTTTCAGTTTGAAATGCCCACAAACCGGAACGACCGGCCGTCAGCTGACGGCCGGTCGTTCCGGTTTTGGCGCTCTCCGTCCACCGAAAAAGCAGAACGTACAGCGCACGGCTTCAAAAGCCCCTCGTCCCCCTGCGGCCCGCTCCTCCCCAGAAAACGATCCGGCCGGGACAGAAGGGCGGGGGAGGGAACCCCTCCCCCTGAATTTTTTTCCAGAGCATTTTCAGTTTGAAATGCTTCGCATTTCAAACCATGCGGCCTGTCGTTTCGCGGAAAAAGTGTGGTTTTTCCGCTCACTTCGGGCCGGGCGGCGCTGTGCCGCCGCCTCGCGTTTC
>CAMBWG010000231.1 GCA_945871415.1 uncultured Desulfovibrio sp. | reverse complement strand
CGGCCAGTTCCGCCTGTTCGGAGGAAGAGCCGACCTCGCCGTCCAGCCTGGCCCGGCGGACGGCCCGCAGAATTTCCCCGAATTGCGGCCCCGGGCGCAGACCGAGGGCAATCAAATCCTTGCCGGTAATATCGGCCTTTTCACGCCGCCATTGCGTAATGTAGCGCGACATGACACGCCGCTGCGGATCGTCTTCGCCGCCCTGCGCCATCAGCGCCAGCAGCCCCTCCACGGAAACGGGCTCCAGCAGCGCATCCAGCGCGCTGACCCGGGCTTCGCCGCCTTCTTCCCGTGTCCGCAGCCAGCGGGTAAGGCCAGTGGCCGCAGAGCGCATGGTTTCGCGCCCCTGCATGATTTCCTGCTTGCGCTGGGGCGGAAGGCCCAGCGCCGTATAACAGGCGGAGGCATCGCGGAAATTGAAGTTGTTGCACATGCCGAGAAAGAAAACGATCCAACCCTCGGCGTTTTCCTCAAAATACAGCATTCTGTACCAGGAAAAGATCTCTCCCAACCGGCGCAAAAAGGTTCGCCGCGCGGGATTCAGTTGCAGCAGGGGATGGATGGCCGCAAGAATGCCGAGAGAGTCCAGCATGAACAGGCATTCCGTCGCCGTGGATTCCTCGCAGATAATGGCGAATTCATGAAAAAGCCGCGCCGGGGAAAGCCGCTCGAAGAGCTTCAGAGACAACGCGTTCTTTATCAGTTTTTCCGAAGCCTGCGCGATGCGAAAACCGTAGCGCTGCGCAAAGCGCACAGCCCGGAGACAGCGCGTCGGGTCCTCCACAAAGCTCAGAGTGTGCAGCACACGAATGACGCCGTCGCGCAAATCCCGCTGTCCGCCGAAAAAATCCACCAGCTGCCCGAAGGGCGTGGAATCCAGCCGGACGGCCAGAGCATTCATGGAAAAATCGCGGCGCACGAGGTCCATCTTGATGGAAGAGGCTTCCACCGTGGGCAGGGCCGCCGGATGCTCGTAGTATTCAAGGCGCGCCGTGGCCACATCAACGCGGCATTCCCTGCCGTCCTCCTCGTAGATGACCACGCAGGTCAGGAACTTGGGATGTTCGCGCACACGGCCGCCCAGCACTTCGGCCAGACGATGGGCAAGACGGCTGCCGATATCGTTGCCGCGCCCCTCGGCCACAAGGTCCACGTCGTTATTGGGCTTGCCCAGCAGCAGGTCACGCACGAAGCCGCCGGCCACATACACGCGCATGTCCAGCTCGCGGCCGATTCTGCCGGCCGTTTCCAGCAAATGCTGCACATTGCGCGGCAGACGATCCCGCATGAGCTTGGCAAGATTGCGCGTCTTGCCGCCGGACGACGAACCGCGCAGGCTTTCCGGCTCGCTGGCAAAGAGATTGATCAGGTCCGTGCGCGTCACCACGCCCACGACGGCGTCATTTTCCACAATGGGCACAAGACGCTGCCGCCCGTCCACAATGATGGCCGAAAGTTTGCTCAGGGGCGCATCAGGGGGCAGCATGCTGATACGCCGCACCATGTATTCATCCACCAGACTGCCGCCCAGCCCGTGCACACCGGCCCGGGAGGCCGTCTGGGCATCCAGCAGCCCCACACAACGGCGTGTGCCCGGCTCGAAAACCGGCACGGCCTTGAGCCCGAAATGCAGCATCAGCATGTCGGCCTCGCTGATGGTGCGGTTGGCCTCGATACCCACGGCGGGCGACGACATATAATCGCGCGCGGCCTTGTCGCGTTCCGTCTGAGAGTAGAGAGCGCGCACAATGGCGTCACGCACTTCGGCAAGTGTCATGGAGCGCACCGAGGCGGAAGCCGCGTAGGCATGTCCCCCGCCGCCGATGGCCGCGCAGACGGCTCCCACGTCCACCGCCTTGCTGCGACTGCGCGCCACAACCTGAATGCGATCATCCATCCGGCCGATGGCAAAAAGAATCTCGAACTTCTCCATCTCCATGACCTGCTGCGCGAGATAGGCAAAGTCACCAAGATAATGTTCAAGGTCCACTTCGGCCACCACAACGGATTCGCCGCTGATGAGATAGGTCTGGGAAGATTCCAGCAGCGCATTCAGAGCGCGAACGTGCAGGCTTGTCAGCTCATGGGCTGCCAGCTCGTCAATACGGTTGACGTCCATGCCCTGCGAGAGCAGCCAGGCCGCCGCCATGAAATCCTTTGCGGACGTGGAGCTGTAGGTAAAGGACCCCGTATCCCCGTAGATGCCGAGACCCAGCAGCGTCGCCTCTTCGGCCTCCAGCGTAATGCTTTCATCTTTCAGACGCAGGACGAGCAGGGCGGTCACGGAGCCCACAATCTCCATGTACGATGTATCGCAGCGAATGTCGTTGGGCGTATCGGGATGATGATCCCAGACTTCCACCAGCATGTCCTCGCGATCCAGCAGGGGAGCCACATGACTCAGGCGTTCGCGCTGACGCGTATCCACGGCAACCAGACGGCCGATTGCCGCAAAATCGATATCCGTCAAATCGACAAAATCATACTTTTTCCGAAGCGCTTCATCCTGCACAATGGCCTGAAGGCCGCGATCCTGCGTCCCCGGAAAGAGCAGGCGGCAGCCCGGGTACAGACGCCGCACGGCAATCATGGCCGCAAAAGCGTCAAAATCCGCATTGGCATGACAGGTGACAAGCGTGGGAACGGCGGCAACGGTGTTCACTCGTGGCTCCGGGGATGATATTTTTTATGAATGGCGCGCAGGCGATCCGCCTGCACATGGGTATAGATTTCCGTGGCGCTGATGTCGGCATGTCCCAGCAGCATCTGCACGGAACGCAGGTCCGCGCCGCCTTCCAGAAGATGGGTGGCAAAGGAGTGGCGGAAGGTATGCGGCGAAACGCTCCGGCGTATGCCTGCCTGCTCCACATACTTCTTGACCATCTTCCAGACGTATTGCCGCGTCATGGCCCGCCCGGAACGGTTGACAAAGAGCGCGTCGCCTTCGGGCTGAAACAACGGCCGCCAGTGGGCCACATACTGCTCCAGCAGTCCCAGCATCAGCCCGTGCAGGGGAACCAGACGTTCCCTGGCGCCCTTGCCCCAGACGCGAATCAGCCCCCGCTGCCTGTCCACATCGCCCACGGCCAGCCCGCACAATTCAGAAACGCGCACGCCGCAGGCGTAGAGCAGTTCCAGCATGCAGCGATCCCGCACGCCGCCTTTTTCGTCGGCACGCGGCACGGACAGAACCCGGTCCATCTCTTCCCGGCTCAGAACTTCCGGCAGACGCTGGGGCAGCTTGGGATTTTCCATCAGCTCCACAGGATTACGCGCCACAACGCCTTCTTCCTGCGCAAAGACAAAGAAGGAACGCAGCGCCGAAAGCCGCCTGGCCAGAGTCCGTCCGGTGCAGCCGCGAGCCCGCAGCCACGCCAGATAGAGAAAGACGGTGCGTTCTTCCAGCGGCGCGTCGTCACCGAGCTCGCCAAGAAAAAGCAGAAAGTCGTCCAGATCCTGCGCGTAGGCCTGCACGGTATTGGTGGAAAGTCCGCGCTGCGCCAGCAGTCCGTCGGTCCAGCGGCCGGAAAGAGCGCGCAGCTCCCCCCGCCGCCCCGGCATCCCGGAAAGTTTTTCTTCTGTCATAGCGTTAATGTATGTTCTTTTTTCTTCTGCGGCAACCGGCCGCGCCGCTCCTTTCCCTTTGACAGCCGCTGAAAAGACGTCCTATGTTCCTTTCTCCGGAAAGAGCCGTTTTCAAAGCACGTTGCCTTGGAAAAAGGGAGATGCTCTGAATCATTCTTTCTCCCGGCCCCCATCCTTCCCCTGACGCGCTTTTTCAACGGATACCGTCAACAGGCCCTAACAGGGAAAAAAGGAGCGTGTCCATGCCCGCCACTCTGGCTTACATCTGTCTCGGTTCCAATACGCCGGATGCCGCGGCCCGCATGGACGCCGCGCTGCAGGGGCTGCGCGAGCTGCCTCATGCCACGCTGCGCGCCGTATCGCCCCGGTACGAAACAGAGCCCCAGGACTATGCCGATCAACCCTGGTTTCTCAATCAGATTGCGGTGCTTGCGCTGCCTGACGACTGCTGGACGCCGGAAGATTTGCTGCGGGCCCTGCTTGATCTGGAACAGCGGCTTGGACGTGTGCGCAGCCCTGATCCGGCGCTGCGCTACGGTCCCCGCGCCATTGACATTGATTTACTGATCTATGGCGTGGAACGCCGCGCAACGGCATTCTGCACCCTGCCGCATCCGCGCATGACACAGCGGGCCTTTGTCCTGCTGCCTCTGCGGGATGTGGCCCCCGGGCTGCTCATCGAGGGCAAAACAGCGGACGGGCATCTGGAAAAGCTGCGCTGGCATTGCGAAGGGTACCGAATTTTCCAGTAGTGACGGACGGCCCCCCTTATGCTATGCCTGTTTTCAGAACATAAGGAAGGCGGCATGTTCCCGCAGCCGCGCGACAAGGAGTGCTCATGATCAAATGGATAGTTC
>CAMBWG010000230.1 GCA_945871415.1 uncultured Desulfovibrio sp. | reverse complement strand
AAACAGGCAGGCTCTCCGTCCACAGTGCCCCGCCGATTGTGTTATAGCGCAAATTCAGCAGTACACTGATGACAAGTACCAGGATCAGTAGGAGCATATCCCGCCGGCGCAGCAGGCGCGGCAGGCGAAAGAGGGATCGGAGCAGGCGCAGCATATCGGCTTACCCTTCCCGCAGCCACTGCGCTACCTGCGGCGCAGCGTAGGTGAGGATCATGTCCGCCCCGGCGCGGCGTATGCAGGTCAGTGCCTCCAGGGTGCTCTGTTTCTCGTCCAGCCAGCCGGAGGCCGCCGCCGCTTTCAGCATCAGGTATTCGCCGCTCACATGGTAGGCCGCAATGGGCAACTGTATCTCGCGTTTCAGGTCTGCCACCACATCTAAATACATGGTAGCCGGTTTTACCATCAGCATGTCCGCTCCCTCAGCGGCATCCAGCAGGGCCTCGCGCAGAGCCTCGCGGCGGTTGGCAGGGTCCATTTGGTAGGTTTTCTTGTCCCCGAACTTGGGGGCACTGCCCAGCGCGCCGCGGAAGGGGCCATAGAAGGCGGAGGCGTACTTGGCCGTGTAGCTCAGCAGGGATACCCCGGTGAAGCCCTCGGCATCCAAGGCGGCACGCAGGGCGGCTATGCGCCCGTCCATCATATCGCTGGGGGAGATGATATCCGCGCCCGCCCGTGCATGGCACAGAGCTTGGCGGCACAGGGCTTCCACGGTCTCATCGTTCAGGATTTCATAGCTGCCGTCCGGGTATTCTTTCACAATGCCGTCCTGCCCGTAGGTATTGAAGGGATCCAGGGCCACATCGGTCATCACCGCCATTTCCGGCACTGCCGCCTTAATGGCAGTAATGGCGCGGGGCACAATGCCGTCCGGATTATACGCTTCGCTGCCCTGCGGGTCTTTACGTTCCTCCGGCACCACGGCAAACAAATCCACACAGGGAATGCCCAAATCGGCCAGCCGCCGGCATTCCTCCACCAGCCCGCGCACACTCCAACGCTTGCAGCCCGGCAGGGACTCAATGGGGGTGTCCTCCTCCCCTTCCTGCACAAACATGGGGAAAATGAGGTGCGCCGGGCTCAATTCTGTCTCGCATACCAAGCCCCGCACAGCTGCTGATTTGCGGTTCCGGCGGGGGCGTATCGGTAAATTCATCATAACGCATTCACATTAGCACTTTCGTCCTCCTTTGTCAAGCCGCGATTGTGCCCGCCCGCGGCTTTTGAGTTGACAGCCCGCCCGCGGCATGCGATAATCCCGGCATGACGAATCTTCGCCCTGTCCTGCTCGTGCTCCTTGCTGCGTTAGGCGTAGCCGGGTTGAATTCCTGCCAAATACAGCGCATGGAGTCGGAACTGACGCAAAGAGATCCCGATTTCGATGCGAAAGCTCTCTATGTCAAATATAGGGAGCAGCATGGTCAGAGAGCCCGCAAAGTGCGTCAGGCAGCCTCAAGCGCGGTGTCCATGCGTGTTCATATAGAGGGATGTCTCATGAAGGGAATAAATGAATATATACCCCTGACAAAAAAAGAGGTATGTGTTGCGCGGAAAATTCTGAGTGAAATAGAAGAGGTACCACCCCGCGATTACCGGATGTGGCTCAAGGAAGAATACGATTCCGTGTTCGGACCTCAACCATCGCCACCCATGTTCGGCACTCCACTCGAATTTGTCTCAAGTAACGGAAAGGTATCGTATTATTTATATCTATCCGACGGACTCATGGGCGATGCGGCGAAAGCGGAGGAGTACCGCACCGCCGAGTACCGCCCCGTATTCATGCTGCCTACTGCAAGCCTGGCCCGATGGAATGCTCTGCCCTTCCACAAAAAACTTAAACGGAGAGAATATCAGCTATACCGGAGAGTTAAATAACCCGGACCCTTATATCCCGTGAACGCACGCAAGCTCATCTTACGTTGGATTCTTCTCAGGACATTGCGAAGACGCTTTGTTGTCCATGATAACCGCCTGAGTATTCTTCAGCATGACAACCCGGCCTCTCGCGCGCTTTCTTTTCTCTACAATCTCAAAACAGATATTGAAACGCCCATGGAGACCCGTCATCTCACCCCCCGCTGCATATTGCTCAATCTCCTTTGTGTCGCCGTGGGAACAGCCTTGGCAGCGGTGTGTGCCGATGCAGCTCCGATGGCAACGGCGGTATTCATTTTGCTGCTCATCTGGCTCTGCAATGAGCTTTGGTATCGGGTGATGGCTTTTGTCGGCATTGCGGCATGCCTCCGGCAGATTTGTAAACAGAACGATGTCAATCAGGACTTTCCGCGGAGGCTCGTCGCCCTCACCTCTTTTATCCTTCTTTTAGCGCCGCATCTGCTATTCGCGATTCTGTACGGGGTCAATATTCTGTTGGGGAATCAATTATCGGAGGCGATCGGACTGCCCTTTTCACACGCCTTCTTTGCATGCGCCTATGCGGCGGTAGTCCTGCTGTGGATGATGGCCCTGTTCGGTGTCGTGTACCCGCTTTCCCCGGAGATGCTTTTCTCGTACTTCTTCGAGGCGGAAGAATCCTCGCAGCCCTCGGACGAGCAGATAGCGAAGAAGGCCGCAGCCGCCCCGAGGAGTCCCGAAGCGAAAAACGGATGGGAGCCGGTACACCCCAAGCTCCGGGAATTGCTGCCGGAGCTCCTCTATTACGGCCGGCCCAATCTGACGGTTACCAACACCTACGCGAGGAGGGACCGCAACTTCGGCCTTATCATCATGCTCTTTGCCGTTCCTTTTTTCTCTGCGTCATCGTATTTGGTTTTCCTGCACTTCCCGCTGTTGACACCCGTACCTGTTATCCTGCTGCTGTTCTTCAGCAGCTTTGCGTGGCGCTTCATCCGCATGCCGCGCCTGTGGAGAAAACAGCTCAGCCGCGCGGAGTTTGCCTTCTCGAAAACACAGATCTACATCACCGACGGAGATGAGCTTCTCACCTTTGATTTGAACCCCGGTCTCCACATGCTATACGAGGAGGTCGAGGGCGATACGGCCACCATCCTGTTCGACCACATCAACCGCCACAAAAATCCCCTGATCCGCCGCTTGATGCAATTCTTCATGAAGTTCGGTGAAACAGTGAATACGACAAGCAAATACTCTGTTCCCCGCGGCCCCCTACACGGCTTCTATCAGATTGATAATGCAGCGCAGGTATACATGCAACTGAAACAACTGCGTGGGAGAGACGAACCGCCGGTGACGTCATCTCCTTCTCCTATCCGGGTATTCTTCCCTGCCGTAAAGATCCAATTCCAGACCTATCAGTGCCATGATTTGCAGAAGCATGGTGATGCTCACCCCTCGCTTCCCGCGCTCCAGCTCACTCAAAAGGCGCGGACTGCACGGCACCACCGAGGCCAGCTCCTCGATCGTGAGGCCCTGACTCTTCCGCCGACGCCGTATCAGCGCCCCCAATTCCTCTGCCGTTCGGACAATCATCTTCCTTTTTGGGAATAATACGCCCTTTTTCGAGCAAAATCAAGACTAATTTTCCTAAAAGGGAAGATTTTTATCAGCTCCGGCAGTTCAAAACCCGCCTCTCCTCCGGTCGGCAGACTGATTCAATCAAGGCTGTTTATTCAGGATGTCATGAAAATCGACCTCACCTTACTTTTTGACGGAGGGTCATAGATTCTTGCCAAGCGGGGCGAGGTGTGGTAGAATAGCGCGCATGAAGATAAAATCGGCCGCCGGGTTGCTTGCTGCGCTGCTGCTTGCTGCCTGCGGGGAGAAAAAGGAGGAGATTGTGCCGTACAGTGGGCCGAGCGACCACTGGAACGCGCAGCGTGTGCCCCGCTCGCTGCAATGCGCGGCCTGCCACCCCGAGCAGTTCCGTGCCTGGTCCGGCAGCGACCATGCCTGGGCTTGGCGCGAGACGAGTCCGGAGCTGGACGGGCAGCCCTTCCACGGCCAGCAGAAGCAGGCGCACGGCTCCGGGGTCACCTTCCGCACCGCGCGGAACGGCACCCTTCAAATAACAGACAGCGAGAGCGGCAGGGTATTCGATGTGCACTCCGTGCTGGGTCGCACGCCCTTGGTGCAATATCTGGTGAAGGGCGAGGACGGCGGTCTGCACACCCCCAGCGCGGCCTGGGATACCCTGCGGCGCGAGTGGTTCGATGTGTTCGAGGACGATGCGCGGCTGGCGAAGGAAGGCAACGCGCGGCGCAAGGCCGGGGAGTGGGGGCACTGGCTGGGCCGTGGCATGAACTGGAACTCCCAGTGCGCTTGGTGCCACATGACCCGCTTCCGCAAGAACTACGACGAGAAGAGCGACCGCTTTGCCTCCACTTGGGAGGAGCCGGGGGTCACCTGCCTGCAGTGCCACAAGGCCGCCGACACCCCCGCCGAGGACGGCTGCCTGGTGGCCAAAGCAGACCGCAAGTTGAGCGCAACGCAGAACCACGATAACTGCGCCACCTGCCACGCACGGCG
>CAMBWG010000229.1 GCA_945871415.1 uncultured Desulfovibrio sp. | reverse complement strand
GGTGAGCGTCACGCCCGCCGAGGGGCCGTCCTTGGGCGTGGCGCCGTCGGGCACATGGACATGGAGGTCCAGCGTATCGTGGAAGTCCCCGGGGACGCCCAGCGTATCGGCGCGACTGCGGATGTAGCTCAAGGCGGCCTGCGCGCTTTCCTTCATGACGTCGCCCAGCTGTCCGGTGAGCAGCAGCGTTCCCTTGCCCTTGACGGCGTTGACCTCCACGGTCAGCACTTCGCCGCCGGCGGCGGTCCAGGCCAGTCCCAGCGCCATGCCGGGGATAAGAGTCTTTTCCCGTTCGTCTTCCACATAGCGGGGAGCGCCCAGCAGCGTGCCCACAGCGGCGGCATCCACGGTAAAGGAGCCTTCCTGCCCTTCGGCGCGCTTGCGGGCCAGCTTGCGGCAGATGGAGCCCAGTTCGCGTTCCAGATTCCGCAGACCGGCTTCCCGCGTGTAGCCTTTGATGACCTGCTCGATGGCGGCGTCGTCCATGATGACATCGTCGGGCTTGAGACCGTTTTCTTCAATTTTTTTGGGCAGCAGGTGACGGCGGGCAATGGCCGTTTTTTCCTGGAGCGTGTAACCGGGCAGGGAAATGACCTCCATGCGGTCCCGCAGGGCTGCCGGAATGGTGTCCAGATGGTTTGCCGTGCAGAGGAACATGACCTTGGAAAGATCGAAGGGCACGTTCAGGTAGTGATCGCTGAAGGTATTGTTCTGTTCCGGGTCCAGCACTTCCAGCAGGGCGGAGGAGGGATCGCCGCGGAAGTCCGATCCGAGCTTGTCCACCTCGTCCAGCACGATGACGGGATTGCGCGTTCCCGCCTGTTTCAGGGCCTGTACAATACGGCCGGGCATGGCGCCGATGTAGGTGCGGCGATGGCCGCGGATTTCGGCTTCGTCGCGCATGCCGCCCAGCGAAAGGCGCTGGAATTTGCGTCCCAGAGCCCGGGCAATGCTGCGCCCCAGCGAGGTCTTGCCCACGCCGGGAGGGCCCGCAAAGCAGAGGATGGGGCCTTTGGACTGGGGATTGAGCTTGCGCACGCTCAGAAATTCAAGGATGCGATCCTTGATCTTGTCCAGACCATAGTGATCCTCGTCCAGAATCTGCTTGGCGCGGGCGATGTCGAGCATATCGCGGGAGGTCTTGCGCCAGGGCAGTTCCGCCAGCCAGTCCAGATAGGTACGCACCACATTGGCTTCGGAAGAATCGGCGTGCATGCCCGCCAGACGGCGCAGCTGCTTGTCCGCCTCCTTCTGAACGTCCCGGGGCAGGCCGGCCCGTTTCAGGGCCTGCCGCAGTTCTTCCAGATCATCGTCTTCGCCTTCGGTTTCGCCCAGTTCGTGACGAATGGCCTTGAGCTGTTCGCGCAGGAAATAGTCCTTCTGCGCCTTTTCCATGCCCTCGCGGGCGGAACTCTGGATGCGGGCCTGCACGGTGGCCACTTCCACCTCGCGCTGGAGATGGGCGTTGACCAGTTCGAGGCGTTTGATGGGATCGTCCTCTTCCAGAATGCGCTGGGCGTCCACGGGCTTCATGCGGATGTTGGCCGCAATGAGGTCTGCCAGCCGTCCGGGATCGTCCACGCCCTGAAGGACGGACACCACGTCGGCCGATGCGATGCCGCGCAGGGAAAGCACCTTTTCGCTCTGTTCGCGGACAGCCCGCAGCAGAGCTTCCGTCGTGGCGTCGTTGGGCGCTTCCTTTTCCGTCAGAGGTTCGATACGGGCTTCAAAGTAGGGGCTCGTGCGCTCGAATTCCAGCACGCGCGCCCGTGTCACGCCCTGAATGAGCAGCTTGATGCGGCCGTCGGGCATTTTGAGCATGCGCATGATCTGGGCCACGGTCCCGGTCTGATAAAGATCCGCTTCCGTAGGTTCTTCCACGGTTTCGTCGCGCTGGGTGCAGATGAGTATATGACGCCCTTCCTGCAGGGCCGCATTGACGGCCTGCACGGACTTGTCCCGCCCGATGAAGAGCGGCAGAATCATATAGTTGAAGATAACCACATCACGCACGGGAAGCACGGGCAGAAGGGCGGGGATGGTCTGGGTTTTTTCCCCGTTGTCTTCCCCGGGCTGTTCTTCTTCGTCGCGGGTCAGGTTATCGAGTAAAGTCTCGAAAGAGAGTTCCGACTCGTGTTTCGATTCAGACATAACAGAATGCTCCTTGGCCGCCGCTATGGCGCACGGCCTCCCTTGCGGGATCGATTGGTCGTCCTGTGCAGGACGTGCGGTGGGACGGTGTGCAGCCGTCCCGGCGACAACGGGCGCGCCGTCGTCGCCGGCGGAGCGACCCTACGTGGTCGGGGGTGTATCGCTCCGCAGGTAGCGGCTCTGGAGAATGCTGTAGCATGCTCCGTCCGTTACAATAATATGATCCAGCAGCCGCAGCCCCAGCGGCGGAGCCTGCTGCCGCAGTACGTTTGTGAGCGTCAGATCCGGCTGCGACGGCGCGGTGTTTCCGCCCGGATGATTGTGCACCAGAATGATGCCCGACGCCTTGCGCTGCAACGCAATGGCGAAAACATCCCTCGGCAGGATCGGCACATGGTCAATGGACCCCTGCCGCAGCCGTTCCCAGGCTATGAGCGCGTTGGCCTGCGTGAGCAGGGCAACCCAGACTTCTTCTTCCGTGCGTCCCGCCAGCCGGGCCTGCGCCATGCGGGCGATGCTTTCCGGGTTGGCGGCCACTTCCCGCTGACGCACCGGGCCTTCCATATAGCGGGCCAGCGTCTCCCGCAGCACGCGCCACAAATGCAGCAGACCCGGGCCGAAACCCGGTACGTCCAGCAGCTCGTCCGGGCGGGCGTCCAGCACCCCGCGCAGCGATGTGAAACGCGCCAGCAGTTCTTTGGCCAGCGGTTTGGTATCCTTGCGCGTCAGACCATAGCCCAGCAGGAGCTCCAGCAGCTCATAATCGGCTACGGAAAGCGGGTCCATGTTCAGACGCTGCCGCAGGCGTGCCCGGTGTCCGCTGTGCGGCGACGTGCGGGACGCGGGGCCTTGTTCCCTTTTCATTGTACTTCCCTTCTGCCTGCGGATTGTAACATAGTAAGCAGCTTTTTTCCCCGCGCAAGGGGGAAAGCGGTGTCAGCGCGCACGGGCGCACAGATCCGTCACGTCGGCAGCCAGCATGTCCAGACTCTGTTCCACGCTGCGGCGGCCGCTTTTGACCTGCCATTCGGCATCCATAATCATGCTCATGAGCTCCGCCAGACCGGCAGCACCCAGCCGGGCGGCCAGCTGCTGCTTGAAGGCGGCTTCTGAAGGATGCATGCGCACATTTTCGCCCATGCGGCACTGCCAGAGCAGGCGCACATCCCGGGCCAGCAGACTCAGCAGCGGAAAGAACAGACCCTCGGGATCATGACGGCTGCGTCCCAGCTCCTTCCAGACGGCGCTCAGATTCCCCGCTTCCATATGGCGGATGCAGGCGAAGACATTACTTTCCGGACTCCAGCCCGTACCGCCCAGCAGGGCCGCCGTCACCCGCGGCGGCTCCGGGGGCTTGCGTTCTTCTTCCGCGTCCAGCATCAGCCGCAGTTTGCTCAGTTCATTTTCCACGGCGTTGGCATCGGTGGGCACCGACGCGCAAAATTGCTCGAAGGCGTCTTCCTCAAAGGGGACGCGCAGCGCCCGCGCCCGCTCCTGGACATGGCGGCGGATGGTACGTTCCGTCAAACCTTCGTTTTTCCAAATCCAGCCCTGCTGCTCCGCAAAGGTCAGGCAGCGCAATTTTTTGATATGGGCGGGCAGTTTGGGCTGCCCTTTTTCCCAGGCTGTTTCGAGACAGAAGAAGGGACGGCACTGCTCGGAAGGACGCCCCAGCGCCGCCGAAATTTTTTTCCAGACGGCGGCGGGCCACTGGTTCGCCTGCCGGGCCACCAGAACGCGCGGCTTGCCGAACAGCCCCTGCAGCGTCAGGTCTTCCCAGAAACGCGGGGGCGGTTCCTCGTCGCCCCAATATATATGGCGTTCCGCAGAGGAGCCTGCCAGCAGGTTTTCCAGACGCGCATGCAAAAAATGGCTGTCCGGACAAATGAGGAACATAAAACCGGGATTTTTCGTCATGGTGTCGAGATGGCTTGGGAGGGAACCCCTTCTGCCCGCGCGGGCGGGGCCTGTTTCTTCCGGCGGAAAGACTTTCGGGCTGCCGGGCCCCGGCGTTTCCGTTCTCTTCCGGCGACATGCGGAGAGCGGACTGCTGCGGTAATGCACGAGGCGTCCCGCGGCTGCCGCCCGGAACAACCCGGAGCGGCGACAGGACTTGTTCAGAAGGAGCATTTTTCAGGAGAGCAGGTCAAGAAAAATTTTCAGCACGCTTACGCAAAGAACCCTGAAAAAGAAAAAATCCGCCCGATGTCTCCTGTCTCCGGGAGACGACGAGCGGAAGAAAGGCGGCAATGCGGCCGCAGCACCTGACAGGCCTGAAAAAGCGCGTTGAGGTCTGGGGGGAAGGAAACCCCCTTGGCTAGCGCGCAAGGGGCGTTTCCTTCCCCCC
>CAMBWG010000228.1 GCA_945871415.1 uncultured Desulfovibrio sp. | reverse complement strand
CGATGCAGCGCACGCGGCGCTCGCGCTGTACGCTGCCGGCGGCGCCTCCGGCGAACTCGAAGCGGATATAGTTCTTGCTGATGGTGTCGCCGCACCAGGAGTCAAGAATGGCGTAATGGTAGCCTACCCGGGAGGAGAAGTTGAGGTACTTGTCGGAGACAATGGCATAGCTGCGGTCACCGAAGCGCTGCCCGCCTTCCTGATGCCCGCCCGCCATGCTCCGTCCCATGACGGACATGAAGCCGCGCATATTGATGGGCCGGGGACCGCGTGCCTGCACGGCGGGATTGCGGATACCCTCGAGGACGTGGCGGAAGGGCTCGCTGAGAACATCCTCAGGATGCACGCTGCGGGCTTCGGGGTTACGCAGGCCGCCGCCCAGATCAATAATATAGAGGTCCAGCGGTATGGGACAGATGAGCTGGCCGCGCCCATGCTCCCTTCGCTCATGATGTCCGAGAGCAGGAACATCTCGCTGTAGCTCTTTTCGTGGGCAAAGCGCATGATGTCGTGCAGCGAGGTGCAGTTCTCCGGCGCAAAGACGGCGGCGTGCGGATCCACGAGATGCAGGGGCATGATGTGGGGGGCCACCCGGCGCAGCAGGGCCAGAGTGGGCGTGTCGGCTTTGATGGGGCGCGGCGCAAGGCGCAGAGCCAGCAGCTCGGGAACTTCCCCGGCGAAGATGCGGCCGGTAAGCGCATCCACGGTCACAATCTGCCCGGGTTCCAGCAGGCTGGTGATACCCGGGATATTAAGCAGGGTCGGCACGCCGAATTCCCGGCAGACAGAGGCCATGTGGCCTGTCATGCTGCCTGTTTCCGCGATGATGGCCGAGGCGCGGCGCATGACGACCACGGCATCGGACGAGGAGTGCGGCAGAACCAGAACGCCGCCTTCGGGGAAGTGGGTCAGATCCTCGCCGGGCTGGGGGAGCATGACCGGGCCGCAGCCCACGCCCTTGGCCGCCACTTCGGCGCCGCTGATCAGCGGGCGCATGTGTGCCAGAGCCGGCGCCGCCGATTCTTCCGTGGCGGCATTAATATGGATGGGGCGGGTCTGGAGCAGAATGACCTGATCGTCTTCATCGACGGCCCATTCTATATCCTGCGGGTACTGGTAGTGGCGCTCCAGTTCCAGCGCCATGGAGGAGATTTGCCGTACCTGATCATGCGTCAGGCACGGGACGTCCTGCCAGACTTCGGGCACATCCTCCACCACGCTTTCCACATGGCCGTCGGCGTCGCTGTGCAGGACCATGCGGCTGACCTTGCGGACGATGGTTTCCTGCATGATGCGGTTGTTGGCGCGGGAAACCTGCCATTGATCCGGCGGCGCGGCTCCGTCCACCACCATCTCGCCAAGGCCCCAGAGCCCCTGAACAAGAACGTTGTTGGAGCGCAGATCCACGGGATGACGGGAAAAGGCCACCCCGGCGGCGTGGGCATTGACCATGCGCAGACAGCACATGGCCATGCCGCCGCCGTCCAGCGGATAGCCGTTTTCTGCGCGGTAACTGACGGCCCGGGCGGAGTAGAGACTGCTCAGCACTCGTTTGAAGGCTTCCAGCAGTGTGGAGCGCGTCACCCCGAGAATACTGCGATACTGCCCGGCAAAGGACTGCACGCCGTCTTCCGCAAGAGAGCTGGAGCGCAGAGCGGCAAGGGTATTTTCCTCATTGCCGAAAGCCTGATCCCAGGCTGCATACAGCGCCCCGGCGACCTCGTCGGGCACGGGAGCGGCCATGATGAGCGCCTCGACATCGTGTCCGGCCTTGCGCAGGCTGGCGGGGTCCTCCACATCGGCGGCATAGAGAAGATCATGAATCTGTCTGGCCAGCGCGCCGCTGTTCTGGAGCAGCATGCTGGAGGCAGCCCGCGTGGTGACGGCAAAGCCGTCGGGAACAGGCATGTCGAGCATGTTGCGCAATTCGCCCAGGTTGGCGTTTTTGCCGCCCACGCTGTAGGCCATGCTGGCATCCACCTCGGAAAGGGACAGCGTCAGGGCGTTTACGTCGCCGCGACTGTGTTTTGTCAGCTCGTTTTCGATACGGGCGCTGACAGCCTCCACTGCCGTCGTCAGTTCCGCGTAGCGCTGTTTGGACATATCGTTGAGGCAGGCGGCCATGCGGGCGCAATGATAGCAGGCACGCCGGGCCTCCTTGCGCAGCTGCACGATTTCCAGCGGGCGTTCCCCGCGCTGGGTGGCATCCAGCGTGGCAAGGATGCCGGCCAGATCCGCATTGGATTGAAGCAGCTCCTTGAACGAGGCATAGCGGCGGGTAAAGGCCGCCATGGCTTCTTCGCGGCTGGTCTTGGGAATCAGACCCAGCAGGCGTTTCAGATTGGTAAAGGCATTCATGTTCCTGTCCTTGGGGTAGCTCTTCCCCGGAAATCACGCGGCTGAAGGCGGCGACAGGCCCGGAAGACGTTTTCGGGCGCGGGCGTGACACCGGGAGCCGAAAAGTAATGCCGTTTTCGTGGCAAAAATCTTGCCAAAAAATATTGCGCGTTCTTGCGCGATACTGCGCCGGCCGTCTACTCCTCCTTATGCCGGCAGCGCCGGGCGCGCGCCTCGCCTTCGGGCGTAAGCACGTAGCGCTGGGCCGGTCCCCGGCCCTGTTTTTCGACAAGGCCGAGCTTCTGGAGCAGCTGAAGATCATATTGCGCGGTACGCATGGAGATATTTTCGCCGGCCAGCTCCTGATATTCCTGCCGGCTGACGCGCCCGGCCGCGGCCATGTGCGGCAGGACGGCGGCAATACGCGGCGGCAGATCGCCGTCGGTATGTTCAGCGGCGTTTTCGTCGTCCTGGAGCGGCGGGGATGCGGGACTTTCCGGGGGCGTTGCGGCGGTTGCTCCGTTCCCGGCCGGAGCGGCGGGAAGATCGTCGTTTTGCAGGGGGAGTATTTCCAGCTGAATATTTTCGGCCTGAATGATGCCGTTTTCGCAGAAGGCCAGAGCGCGGATCAGACAGTTGCGCAACTGGCGCACATTGCCCGGCCAGCCGCATTCCATGAGCAGATTGAGCGCCCCGCGCGAAACGGCCGGCATGGGCACATTGCGCGCTGCGGCCTCGTGAGCCAGAAAATAGGAGGCCAGCGCCGGCAGGTCTTCCCGGCGATCCCGCAGGGGCGGCGTCTGTATGGTGATGACGGCCAGCCGGTAGAAGAGATCTTCGCGGAAGTTTTCATCCCGCGGGAGCAGGGCGTTGGTTGCGGCGATGATGCGGGTATTGAAGGGCACTTCCTCGTCGCTGCCCAGAGGTCGCATGGCCCGTGTGGAAAGGGCTCGCAGCAGGGCCTGCTGCACCTTGGGGGAGGCGTTGCCCACCTCGTCCAGCATGAGCGTGCCGCCCTCGGCCGCAAGAAAGGCTCCCTTGCGCGGCTGACGCGCTTCGGTGAAGGCCCCCTTGACATGCCCGAACAGCGTGTCCATGAGCAGGTTTTCGTCGAGCGCGCCGCAATTAATAGTAATGAAGGGGCCGTCGCGGCGGGGACTGGCCTCATGGATGGCGCGCGAAACCAGCTCCTTGCCGGTGCCGGTTTCGCCGATGACCAGAATGTCGGCATCAGACGGCGCGGCTCGCGCGATATGTTCGCGCAAGTCGTTCATGACGGGGGATTCGCCTACCAGCCCGAAGGGCGCGGCGACATTTTCGGGCATGAGATCGCAGGGTTCGCGTTCCCAGAGTGTCTGCTGCTGATCGTGCCATGAGTTATGCTCATCCTCGGCTCGGCGCAGACGCCGCAACAGCCGGTTGACGCTGTTGCGGGCTCTGTTGAGCGTGTGCGGCGCGTTGGGGAGCTCCGGTATGGCTGTGGCGGGCGTCTCCGCCGTGGCATCTATTTCATCGGCAAAACGCGCAAGAGCCCTGTCGGTGAGGCGGCCGGTGCGCCAGAGCAGAAGCCCCATGAAAAGAAGACAGAGACTCGCGCCTATGCCCAGCGTCCAGAAGAGATAGAGGCCTCCCACGTCGGAGGGCATGCCGTCCAGCACGGCAATACCGCCGATGACATCCGGTACGGCATCCGGGGCTGAACTGAAAAATATGGGAGCATAGCTGGCATGCACATCGCTGAACGCAGTGTCGCTCCAGCCTTCGTCGCGGGAGGATATGATGATGCGCCCGCTCTTGCCCTTCTGTACGGCTTCAACCATTTCCCACCAGCGCAGATGCCGGGGGTAGGGGCGGAAAGCCGTGCTGAAGCCGGGGCGACCGAAATCGCCGCCGAATCCCTTGCGGATTTCATTAAGACTGAGCGGGACCGTTCCCTGACGGTTCTTTTCGGACTGGAAGATCATCCAGCCCTGAACATCAAAGAAAACGCTGCGTACATGGCTGAGATTGCTGTTCTGCCAGAACGAACTTTCAGAAGAGGAAAACATGGAAATGGCATCGCGCAGAACAGAAAGATCCAGAGACAGGATGAGCAGCCCCAGATACTGATCGTTATCGTCAAAAATGGGAGTGCTGAAACGCAGCACCTGAAGACGCGGGCTTTGCA
>CAMBWG010000227.1 GCA_945871415.1 uncultured Desulfovibrio sp. | reverse complement strand
AAGCCGACTTCTACGGCGCCATGGACGGTGCGTGCAAGTTCGTGTCCGGGGACGTCAACGCGGGCATGTTCATCACCATCGTAAACCTGGTGGGCGGCCTGATCATCGGCGTGGTCCTGAAGGACATGGAATGGAACACGGCTCTGATGACGTATTCCCTGCTGACCATCGGTGATGGTCTGGTATCCACCATTCCTTCCATCATCGTTTCCACCGGTACGGGCCTTCTGGTGTCGCGCGCGGCCTCGGAAGCCAAGATGGGCGAAGAATTCATGGCGCAGCTGACGCTGAACAGCCGCGCGCTCAAGCTGGTTTCCATCGTGCTGCTGGTCTTCGCTCTGGTGCCCGGTCTGCCGACCATTCCCTTCCTGGTGCTTGCCACCGCCATCTTCATCGCCTCGCGCTTCGCGGACGACAACAACGCCGCGGAAGGCGAGGAGGCCAAGGGCGGCGCGTCCGGCAAGAGCGGCAAGAGCGGCAAGCGCACCAGCCCCACGGCCGACACGCCCGAGGAAGTGCAGGCACTGCTGCCGCTGGATATGCTGGAACTCGAAGTTGGCTACGGTCTCATCCCGCTGGTGGACGAAGAGCAGAGCGGCAATATTCTGGCGCGTATCCGCTCCATCCGTCGGCAGTTTGCTCTGGATATGGGTGTCATTATTCCGTCGCTGCACCTGCGTGACAACCTTCAGCTCAAGCCCGGCCAGTATGCCCTGCTGATTAAGGGCAATCAGGTGGCTTCCGCTGAAATCCTGGTGGATCACTTCCTGGCTATGGACCCCGGCAACGTGACGACCCAGATTAAGGGCATCGAAACCCGCGAACCCGCGTTCAACCTGCCCGCCCTCTGGATTCCCGACGCCCAGCGCGAAGAAGCCATGATGGCCGGTTACACGGTGGTTGACCCGGCGACGGTTATCGCCACCCACCTTACGGAAGTGTTCAAGCGTCATCTTTCTGAATTCCTCGACCGTCAGGCGGTGCAGGGCCTGCTGGATACCCTTGCCCGCACGGCTCCCAAGGCTGTGGAAGACCTGGTGCCCGGCGTGGTGTCCCTCGGTATCGTTCAGAAGGTGCTCCAGAATCTGGTGCGCGAAAACGTCAGCATCCGCGACATGCTCACCATTGTGGAAACCCTTGGCGACTACGGCTCCAATATCAAAAACCCCGACATGTTGTCGGAATTTGTCCGGGAAAAGCTGTCGCGCTCCATCGTGCGGCCCTATCTGGACAGCCAGAGCGCTCTGCCGGTGCTGACCCTCGGCCCCGCGGCGGAAAAGATGGTGCAGGAAGGTCTGCGCCAGAGCGACAACGGCGCGACGTTCCTCTCGCTCAACCCCGCCGCCGCGCAGCGCCTCATCCAGAACATCAACAGCGCCGTGGAAAACGCCGTGATGACCGACGGGCAGCCCGTGGTCCTCACCAGCCCGATGGTGCGCCCCCATCTGGCCCAGCTGCTGACCCGCTTCCTGCCGACCGTGCCGGTCATCTCGCAGGCGGAAATCCCCGCGGATGTGCGCCTGCAGTCCGTGGGCGTGGTCAACGCCGACTAGAGCGAAAGACAGTAAAACGGCGGGCCCGCGCAGAGCCCGCCGTTCAGGAAATCCGGCGGGGCGGCGCGGGATATTCCTCCCCACTCGCGCCGCCGTTTGTCCGCAGGGCCGCTTTCATCGGGAAAGCGGCCCTTTTTCTTTTGGGAATATGCGGAAGCGTGCGGGGAAAGCTGGATTTTTGAGGGGGAGGGAAACCCCTTTTCGCTGGCGCGAGAAAAGGGGTTTCCCTCCCCCCTCAAACTCCCCCTCCCTTCCCCAAAACGCGCTTTTCAGGTTGCTCGGCGGCCGGGGAGATTCGTCCGCCGTCCTCCGCACGCCCGTCCCCCGGCGGCATGAACGGAAAGGCAGGCGCGCCGTATCGGTTTTTTGACGGCACGGCCGATGCCCGATGCGCCGTCTTGCCGAAGCGGGAAGACGTCTCTAAAGTATGTTCAATTTGAAACGCGTTGCGTTCCAAATCATACGGCCTGTCGTTTCGCGGAAAAAGCGCGGTTTTTCCGCTCACTTCCGGCCGGGCGGCGTCGTGCCGCCGCCTCGCGTTTTGCCTTCTCAGGGGCAAAACGCTCTTGCGCCTGCGGCATCAGGAAAAAGAAGGTCTGGAGCGGATCAGGCCGAAGGCAGATAGCCGTGCCGTTTCAGATAGTCAAGCGTCGAGGGCGGGGCCAGCTGTTCCAGCTGCGCCCGGTCGCCGTATTTCAGGGCGCGCCGCAGGGACGAAGCGCTGATGATGCGGCCGTCCGGGGTCGTGCGGCGGGGCAGTTCCACAAATTCAATGCCGTGACGCGGCAGAATGGCGCGCATGGCGGCATTGTACTGGCGCGTCAGACGACAGAGAGGTTCCTCGCCCGCAAAGCGTTTGCCGATGCCCAGCAGCGGCGCGACGACGGTTGCAAAAATCTCCAGATCGCGCCCTGCGTCTATGCGAACATGCTGGAGTTTGTCCTTGTCGAAGTATTCCGGCAGGGTTTCGGAGGAGATAATCAGCCCGCCGCCGGGCACGACCGCCGCGCGGTCTTCCTCCGCCAGCGCCGCGCGGGCCATGCTGAACCGGGCTTCAAAGCTGAACTGCGATTTATCCTCTTCCAGAATGAAGACGTAGAGAAAATCGCAGCGCCGCAGCGCTTCCCGCACCAGAAAGGCGTGCCCGCGCGTGAAGGGATTGGCGTTCATGACGATGGCGCCCACGTCCCGCGCTTCGGGGGGACGCCGCGTCTTCAGTTTCTCCAGTTCCCGCACATAGTCCCGCAGGCCCGGCGGCACAACGGGGGCGCGCTCCCGCGCCAGTTCCCGCAGACAGGGAAAAAGCCGCTCCGCAACCAGCGCGTAGCCGCCGCCGTTCATATGCACCGTATCGAAAAAAATTTCTCCCTGCGTGTGCGGCCGCTGAAAAATGGCGGAAATATCCTTATAGGCAAAGAAACTCTTGTCCGGGAAGGCGCGCAGCGCCTGCCGCAGGGCCGCTTTGTCCATATCGCTGGTAATGAGCACGGCCACGTCGCCCCGCTGGAAGGTCGTGCGCGGGGACAGTATCTGGCGGGCCGCCACGGGCATGCCGCCCCAGTTGGCCGCATTGACCACCCGCACGCCCTCGTCCGGGGCCTGTTCGTTGAACGCCCGCTGTATCCGGCTGGCCACGGTCTGCGCGTCGGCGGCAAACGCGCCCACGGCAACGCAGTTGCCGAAAAAGTAAAGCGTTTTGCGCCGGTTTGCCGGGCTTCCGTCCGTGACGCGCTCATGGTTGACGACATTGTAAAAGCGCGAGGCCGTGTCCGCCAGCAGGAAGATCCCGTTGCAGGCAAATGTCCGAAAGCCCGAGCGCTCGTAGAAGAAGAGCTCTTCCCGTTCCTGTGCCGACATGCCCGGATAGAGCGCGGCCAGCTCCTCCCGGTTGGCGGGATTCAGATAATAGCGCCAGAAACGCCGCTCCACGCAAATATCCCGCTCGTGCGCCGAGGGCCGCCGGATGCGCTCCACCGGCCGCGCCACGCGCACCAGCAGCAGCCGGGCCCCGCTTGCGGCTATCTTGTGCAACAATGCCTGATACATGACTTCCCCATACTGCCTCAAATCAGCGCGCTTGGGAAGGCGTTTCCGGGCGGCCTGCCGGAAGCGGCGGGCGTATGGTTTGATTTGTGAAATGGCGGGGGGAAGGAAACACACTTGTGCGCCGGCCGGGGGGTCCTTCCCCACCGGAAAAACGCTTTTGTGTTGGTACGAAAATTGAAAGAGAAGGGGGAGAAAAAGGCCGTGCCTGCCCGGCGACGAATGGTGTCCCGGAAAGGAAGAAAAGGTATTTCAGGGAATTAAAGAAATATCGCAGCACGGCGAGACGAGGAGAGGTGTCAATATGGCGACGGTATCGCTTCCGAAGTTGGACTACGGCAAATTCTCGCGGCAGGGCGAAGTCATGCTCGCCGCGGGCGTTGTCGTTATTTTGTTTGTGATGTTGGTGCCTCTGCCGACGTTCTTTCTGGATATCATGCTGTGCGTGAGCATCTCCATTTCTCTGCTGGTGCTCATCACCACGATGTTCATGAACTCGCCGCTGGAGTTCACGATTTTCCCCTCGTTGCTGCTGGTGACGACTTTGCTTCGTCTGGCGCTGAACGTGGCGTCCACCCGTCTGATTCTGCTGAACGGCGATCAGGGCGTGGAAGCGGCCGGTACGGTTATCCGCGCCTTCGGCGAGTTCGTTGTGGGCGGCAGCTACGTTGTCGGCGCCGTCATATTTTTGATTCTGTTCATTCTGAACAAGGTGGTCATCACCGCCGGTACGTCGCGCATCGCCGAAGTGGCGGCCCGCTTCACCCTGGACGCCATGCCCGGTAAGCAGATGGCCATTGAAGCCGACCTGAACGCCGGTCTCATCGGCGAAGAGGAAGCCAACGAGCGCCGGCAGGCTCTGCGTAAGGAAGCCGACTTCTACGGCGCCATGGACGGTGCGTGCAAGTTCGTGTCCGGGGACGT
>CAMBWG010000226.1 GCA_945871415.1 uncultured Desulfovibrio sp. | reverse complement strand
GATGGCGTTGAGCGGCGTGCGCATGTCATGCGACATATTGGAGAAGAAACGACTCTGGGCCTCGTTGCTTTCCTTCATGAGCGTCACGGCATTCTGGAGCAGCTCCATCTGCTTGAGCTGCTCCTGCTTTTCTTCTTCCACGTCGCGGAAGCAGAGGACCACTTCGCCGGGATTGAGCGACTCGTCAAAGAGTACGCGCACATTGACCCAGTGATATTCATGATTGAAATAGCGCTGAAAATCACCGCCGAAATTACTGATACGGTGGCGCACAAGTTCCCGGATATTCTCAAGCGCAAAGACGGCGTTGAATTTTTCCGTAACGCCGTGATTGATGAGCTCGCTGACCACGTGCAGCAGATCCTCGTAGGAGCCCTGCTGTTTCAGATTGCGGCGTCCGTAGTCTGAGCCCTTGATCATGTCGTAGCTGGCCGTATTCAGATTCACGCGGTAGATGGCATAGTAGGAATTGCCGAGAACGCGCACGGTTTCGTTGGTGCGTTCCTCCCGCCGGCTGGAAAGATAATTGCGCACGCCCAGCACAACAATGATCACAAAGGCCCCCGCAAGCAGCAGGGAATACAGCGTACGGGCAAAATAGAAATCAGCCAGCAGCACATCTATGGGAATCGTGACGACGGAGATCCAGCCGTTGTCCGCGATGGTGCAGTGAACGGAGCATTCCACGCCGTTGACGTCGGTGATGGTGACGCCCCCCCTGAGCAGAGATCCGTCCTGAATACCGCGAAAGAGCGGCTCGACATAGTCGGCAAGATCGCCTTTTTCCGTCTGGAAACCCTGCTTGTGATAGAGCAGAAAGCCCTTGGAATCAAAAAGATAATAGGAGCTGCGTTCCGGCAGAATGTGCGTATTGGCGTCATCCCTGAACTGTTCGGGGAAAACGTCGAAGGCCATGACATCATCGGTATCGCTGCTTTTCTGCGCAATGGTGATGACGGGTCTGCCGGTGATGGCGTCCTTGTAGGCGTCGGAAAAAACGACCTTGCCGCCGGCCGCTATGGCCTGCTGATACCACGACGCATAGGTGACGGCGTAAGAGGCGTCTCCTTCCCAGGGGCTGGCGGCAATAATTCTGCCGTCAACAACGGCATAGGGATCTATGGCCTTGCCGCCGGTAACGGCAATGGCATTGCGGAAGAAGCGCTGCAGCAGTTCCCGCTGCCCTTCCTTGCCCATAGTCTCCTGCAACTGCCGCTGCAGATAGCGCGTCCCCAGTTCCATCAGCATGCGATAGCCGATGACCTTGCGCTCTTCCTCAACGGAATAACTGTGGGCCAGGCTGTCGCCCATGCGCCGCATGTTGCCGGTAATGATATTCTGCACGGCATGCGTTGTCCCCAGCAGCAGCACGGCCAGAACCACCAGCAGGATCAGATAGCCCTTGGAGCGGTAAAGGATAATCTTGATTTCGTTAAGCATGGCGGCATCAGATCCGGCGCAGGGCCGAGCAGACGGCGTTATAGGCTGCTGTGGCTTCAGGGAGGCGGCCTCGCGCGGCCTCGACATTGCCCGCGCGCAGGTCTTCCGTCATGGCGTCCGTCACATCATGCAGCGCCGTAAAGGACAGATTGGCGGTTATGCCCTTGAGGGTATGCGCGGCGGCAAAGCCGCCCTCGGCATCGCCCGCATCGATGGCGGCAAGCAGCTTTCCCCAGGTGCCCTCGTCAGGAAAGCGCCGGGCGTGCTTGAGCAGCAGTCCGGCATTGTTCATAAAACGTTTCAGGGCCGCATCAACATCCATGCCTGCGGCAATAAGTATGCTTCGCTGTTCGTCATTCATGGGAACCTCTTACGGAACGGACGCACGCTTAAAGCGGCGGTTTTTCCATGTCGTCATGCCGACGCCGCGCCCGCTGTTGTTCCGGCGGATGCGCCGTATGACGGGCCGCCCGATACGCGCCGGCGGCACAGATCAGAAAAAACGTCTGGAGCATTTTTAGTTTGAAACGCTTCGCGCTTCAAACCATAAAGCCTGTCGCTTCGCGGAAAAAAATGAATCTTCCGCCCACTTCTGGCCGGGCGGCGCTGTGCGCCACACATGTACCTTTTTCCACGATAAAACGCTCTAGCGCATGTAGAACATGCGTATGGACTCCTCATGCGCCAGGAAAATGGAAAGCAGACGTGGGTTGAAGGTACCGCAGGCACCGTTGGCAATAAGATCCAGCGCCTGCGAGCAGCTGTAGGCCTCCTTGTAGACGCGCTTGCTGATCAGGGCGTCGTAGACGTCGGCCAGCGACACCACCTGCGCCCAGATGGAAATGTCGTCGCCTTTCAGCCCGTCGGGATAGCCGCGGCCGTCCCAGCGTTCATGATGATGCCGGGCAATATCGTAGGCATAGACAAAGGCTTCGTGCTGACGCATCTGCGGAATGCGCTCCAGCAGCAGCGCGCCGTTGACGGTATGCTGCTTCATGACCTCAAATTCTTCCGGGGTCAGTCTGCCGGGCTTGTTAAGGATGGCATCCGGCACGGCGATCTTGCCGATATCGTGCATGATGGAGGCCAGAGCAATAAGATCCACCTGTTCCTGATCCAGCCCTTCGCCCAGCGGCGTCTTGCCCAGCAGATAGGCGGTGAAATCGTGAATCCGGCGCACGTGCTCCCCGGACTCGCAGCTTCGAAACTCAATGGCCGTTGACAACGCCTCGACCATGCCTGCATTGAGATCCATGATCTTGCGGGCCTGCAACAGCAGTTCGGCCTGTTGCAGATTGACCTTGGCGCCCAGACGCTTCCGGGCCTGAAAGAGTTCCACCACCGAGTCCACGCGACGCTGCACCACATAGGGAATGACCGGCTTGGTAATAACGTCCATCACTCCCATGGCGTAGGCATCTTCCAGCACGGTGCTGCTGTTTTCGGCGGTAATCAGAAATATGGGTATCTGCTTCTGCAGGTTGCGCTGATGCACGGCTTTCAGAAATTGCATGCCGTCCATGACCGGCATAAGCACATCAAGCAGGATGGCGCAGATCTCTTCTTCGTGCCCGTCAAGAAGCTGCAAACCCTCCAGACCGTTGCCCGCTTCGACGATATGGTAGCGATCTTTGAAGAATTCCGCCAGAATTGCCCTGTTCATTTCCACATCGTCAATAATCAGCAATGTCTGGGGAGTGCCGCGCGCCAGAGTCTGGGAAGGGTCGATGATTTGAGACATGAGAGTTCCTTCATGGCTGGGCTGCGGAGCCGGCATCTCGACGGGAGCATGCCGGGCGCATGCCATCTTCCGGGGAAGCACCGGTAGTCTGGTGTCCATGCTTTCCCTCGCGCAAGGGTATCCGTAATTGAGGTCGATTGCCACAATTTTTCCCGCCTCGTTCCGCAACGGGCCGAAGGATCGTTCCGTTGCAATGGTATTCCGCCCATGATAGAACGGGGAATCATCCCCAAGACAAGGGCGCGCCCCGCGCCGGAAGCCGGAGCGACGCCGCGATGCCTTCAACGCCGCCTTTCCGCGGCGACAAAGAGAGAACAACACTATGCACTTGCGCAAACGGATTCTGGTAACAGGAGGGTCCGGTTTTCTGGGCTCCCATCTTTGTGAACGTCTGCTGACGCAGGGGCACGAGGTGCTGTGCCTCGATAATTTTTTCAGCAGCGCGCGCGAAAACGTCTATCATCTGATGGACGACAAGCGCTTTGAGCTGCTCCGGCATGATGTGACCTTTCCCCTGTTTGTGGAAGTGGACGAAATCTATAATCTCGCCTGCCCGGCCTCGCCCATCCATTATCAGCATGATCCCGTGCAGACCATCAAGACTTGCGTGCACGGCGCCATCAACATGCTGGGACTTGCCAAACGGACCGGGGCCCGCATCTTCCAGGCGTCCACGTCGGAAGTGTACGGCGATCCCGAGCAGCACCCCCAGACGGAAAGCTACTGGGGTCACGTCAATCCCAACGGTATCCGCTCCTGCTATGACGAAGGCAAGCGCTGCGCCGAATCCCTGTTCTTCTCCTATCACCGGCAGCACAAACTGCCCATCAAGGTGGGACGCATTTTCAACACCTACGGGCCGCGCATGCACCCCAACGACGGGCGCGTGGTTTCCAATTTCATCATGCAGGCCCTGCGCGGACAGCCCATCACCATCTACGGCGACGGCAGCCAGACGCGTTCCTTCTGTTATGTAGATGATCTCATTGACTGCATGGTGCGCTTCATGGCCTCTCCCGCCGATTTTATCGGCCCCATGAACATGGGCAATCCCGGCGAATTCACCATCCGTCAGCTGGCGGAACTGGTAGTGGAGCTGACCAACAGCAGCTCGCCCATCAACTTTGAACCCCTGCCCGGCGACGATCCCAAACAGCGCCGCCCCGACATCACGCTTGCGCGCACGCACCTTGGCTGGGAACCCACCGTCACTCTGCGCGAGGGGCTGACAAAGACCATTGCCTATTTTGACGCGCAACTGACGCGGCAAAAGAGCGATCCGGCCCTGCATCTCTAGAGCATTTTCAGTTTGAAATGCTTTGCATTTCAAACCATACGGCCTGTCG
>CAMBWG010000225.1 GCA_945871415.1 uncultured Desulfovibrio sp. | reverse complement strand
CCAGCGGCATCATCTGCCGCAGGGATTCTTCAAACAGGGCTTGCGCGTCCTTTTTCGCCTTTTCTTCAGGCGCGGGATTCAGCGTTCCGGTTCTCGGCTGTCCGAGAACTGCGGTTCGTTGATCTGTTGCGGGCGGCGTTTGTTGCGGCTCATTCGCCAGGGCCGGTTGCCCGAAGAGAGCCGTCAACGCCAAAAGACACAGAGTTTTTCCTTTCACGGCAAATCCTTTATGCGTAAGCGAACGCGGCGCGTTCGGGGTGTCCGTTTCCTTCACCGGAGAAAAAACGGGAGACAGGCAAGCTCCTCAACATGCTTTCAACTGAATGGCAGGGCGTCTCCGGTTCGCGCCAGGCTGTTGAAGGTTGATGTTTCGTGAGAAAATCCGCCGTCCGACTGCGGCGTTTGAACTCGTTCAGGAACTCGACGATTCCCAGGGTATTCCCCGGAGGCACATCATTTGCGGACGGCGCGTGATTCCGGGAATGCAGATGCAGCCAGAGGCCGAAAGGCAAGGCTTCGTTGGCAACAGGCGGAAATTTCGCCGCAAAGGCATCGAACAGGGGCCGCAGTCGTGTTTTGTCGGCAAGCCTTGTCTCATGCTGGCGTTGCTCCTGCTCTTCCCTCGCCCGCATGGCCTGTTGCAGGTCTTGAGCGTGTTGCTGCTCCGCCTGACAGGAAGGGGGCACCGGATCGAGCCAGCGTTGTCCACGCAACCAGTTGCCCATTTGGGGCACGAAGCGACCTTGCTCACGTTGCCAGCTTTCCGAAGCCATGAAGCGTCGGATAGCGGCATGAAGTTCCGCGAGAGGCGGGAGCTGCCTGCTCCGCAGAAGTTTGAGCCATGCCAGACGTGCGAAACCTTTGGCTTCCTTTTTGGGGTACAATGCCCAGGTGGATTCAAAGTCCTGAAGAGAAGAAGACACACTCCCCGCCGCAGGCGTTCCGGTCATACGATGAACAGGACTGGCCGTTGTTTCACCGGACGCATGGGGGGAAGGGGGGGAGTTTTCTTCTTTTCTTTGTTTGCTAAGATTGGTTAAGTAGCCAGATTTTGCCTCATGGCGGCCAGATTCTGACTGGCTGCTGGTAAAAGTTGTCTTTTGTTTTTTGTTCATCTCATCAGGCAGCAAAAGGTAATAAACGGAAGAACGGTATTTCTCACGCCTGATAAAAATGAGTTTTTCTCTTACAAGTTCAGCAAGGTAGTTTTTGACGCTGCTGATGCTGCATGATAGCCTTTTGGCAAGTGTTGCCTGCGACGGCCAGCAATGATCTTTGTCGGCGGCGTAGTCGCACAAAATCGCGTACATGGTCTTTGCTCCAAACGTGATGGGCATTTGCAGAATAAACTGTGGAAGAATGGGGCCGTGAATATTTCCCTTTGGGGCAAACGTATTCATTTTTTCTTTCTCCCGGCCCGCGAAAAAGACAAAAACAGCAGATTCGTTGTTGACAACGGGAAACCTTACGGTTACTATTGTTCTTACATTGCGAGTGTAAGAACATAGTTCTGCACAAAGCCGTTGAGTTACCGCTCGACGGCTTTTTTGTTTTTCCTGGGCTTGGCGTTTTGAGGCGTGGTGACGATAGTTCGGGGCGTGGGCATCACGCACATAACCGCGCAAGGGCAGCCGAAGTGTGGTCAGTGGAGGCGCTCGTATGCGCTGAGTGCTGTCTGGAGCCGGGGAAAGGAGGAATGGGACGTATATGAAAAAAACTCCCGCTGGCCATGTGGGGGGCATGGTCAGAAGGAGTTCTGAGCAGAGAGCAAAAAGGAGCTGAACCGAAAAAATTAAAATTTTTTCGGAAAAATTTTTGTTCTCGATAACTATGCTATATTCTTGGAAAAAGAAAAGAAATCTGGCAAAAAATGGATAAAAAAACGGATAATGAACCGAAGTAAAAAGCCAGTAATCGCCGTCAGAATCGGTTTCGGGAATTTTTCTGTAAATATAATAAATTAAAGAAAAATTGTCCGTATTAGTCGTATTGTTTGAATGTGTGAGGGACTCTCTCTCTCTCTCTCTCTCTCTCTCTCTCTTGAGGAAGGCTTGAGAAGAGCGGTATATGGCGCTGCGAAGCATCACGGTACGGTTCCAGGGGGTAGAGCGACGCCGGGCCCTCGGGGGCGTGACGGTCCATACGTCTTGTTGTGTTGCGTCTCGTTTGGTTGGAACACTACAGCAAACGATACTCCATGTAAATAGAAGGACATTTTTTATTCCCTCGACGCAGGATGCCCGGCCCGGAAAAAAGAACTCCTCCGGCAACGTGTGTGCCGGAGGAGCGGAATAGTCGAAAATGCCGAAAGAGGCTAAGCTTCTTCTTTTGCCTGGAGCCGGGCCTTGCGGGCGGCCTGGGCCTTCTGGACATTGCGCGCCATCGTGGCGGCGAGGTTGTAGGACATCAGCTTCTGGGTGGATGCGTACCCGCAGATATATTTGTACTCTTCCACGCTGATATCGTGCAATTTCAGGTGACGGGCCGTCAGCGTATTGAACTGCTGGCCGCAGAGGCAGCAGGTAATGGTCTCATCCGTAATAGCCTTTTCAGGATCCGTCACAAGGTCTTTCTTAGTGGGGCGTTTGCGCGCCGGTTCGGGGGCGGGTTTGTCTTCGACGGCAGCCTGCGTTCCCGCGGCGGCGCTCTGAGCGGCCGCGCTCTGCGGCACGGCAAGGGAATTGAGCCGCAGCTCTATTTCCCTGTTGATGAGCAGGGCCTTTTCGTATTGGGCCATGACGAATTCAATGGGCTGATCACGGTATCTTTCAAAAACGGCATTGAAAATATCTTTGTCTTCAAGCGGCATAAGTAATCTCCTTCAAAAGACACTATACGATAGAAAAAATAAATTCAATAGAAAAATATGGCGATATTTTCATGAATACAGAGCAGGGATAATATCGAGGAGGCGGCAGACCTGTTGTATATTGTCATATTTTGTCATTATCCGATCAGAGTTGTCATGGCGCAAATAGAAAAGTCTGCCGACTCCGGCGGCCCTGCCCGCTTCCATGTCGCCGGGGCTGTCCCCCACAAGAAGCGAACGTTGCAGATCCAGGCGGAAGTCTGCCGCCGCCCGGAGCAGCATGCCCGGACGCGGCTTGCGTAAAAAACTGTCCTGTTTGTAGCGGCCGATGCCGTGCTCCGGGTGAAAGGGGCAGAAGTAGACGCCCGCGATGGGGGCGCGGCGCCGGTGAAACTGACGTCGTACCCAGCGCATGAGGCGGAGGAACTGACGTTCGCTGTAGTAGCCGCGGCCTATGCCCGACTGATTGGTGACGATGATGGGCAAAAAGCCGCGAACAACCGCCGCCGCCGTCAGTTCAAAGATTCCGTCGATGAAATGAAAGTCCTTTTTTTGGTACACATAGCCGTCGTCGCGGTTGATGACGCCGTCACGGTCAAGGAAAAGCGCCCGGTAGCCTGTCATGCGCGCTCCTCTTCGTCTGCGGGCGGCAGGGGAAGCATCCTTTTTTCGCCCTGTACGAACATGGCGCTTTGCGTGTAGCCGAAACCGCGGGCATAGGCCGCCAGTGCGGTAAAGTTCCCGGCCACGTCGGCGGCGGTATGCGCGTCGGAACCAAAGGATATTTCAACGCCGATGTCGGCGGCCAGCGCCATGATTTCCGGGCAGGGATAGGCTTCCGCAAAAGGCTGGCGCAGTCCGGCGGAAGACACTTCCATCAGCATGCCGCGGCGCTGTATGGCCAGCAGGGCGGGGCGCACTTTATCAAGATTGCGGGGCTGCGTTATCCAGCGGCGGAACAGGTCATAACAGTGAAGCTTGATAAAATCGGGATGCGAAGCAATCTGTGCGATGCCTGAATCGGCCATGTCCGCCATAAGAGCATAATAGCGGCTGAAACGCGCGTCGGCCTCGCTTTCGGAACAGGGCCAGTTCGCGGCGCTGCCGACGGAGAGGCGGCCGTCAAGATGATGGATGGAGCCGATACTATAATCGAACGGCCGGGAAGCGACGGTCCGGCGCATGTATTCGGGACAATCCGGCGTCCAGTCCAGTTCCAGCCCCATGAGCAGGCGGGGACCGGAGGCCGTGCGGCGCTGCTGTTCCAGCCAGTCCAGCAGGGCGGGCATGCGTTCGGGCATATCCTGCCGGTACAGGCGGCAGAAATAGGGCTGCGGCAGCACGGAATGCTCGGAAATGCCGAAGTATTCCAGTCCCGCCTCCCGTGCGGCCCGAAGCATGGCTTCCGGCGTATCCTTGCCGTGGGAAACAACAGTGTGACTATGCAGATCTGCAATAATGCCGGGATTCATGGGAACCTCGCGTACTTTGTCGTTTGCCGGATTCTTTGCCATTTCCGCGCTGATGGCAAGGCGTGCCGGTAAACGTCCGTCTCGCTTTTCGGGGCGGAAGCGCGTATGCTTGTTCCCGTGACTCATGCTCGCGTGCCGGGGCTGCGCGCATGACTCGCGCGGCGGCCGGGAATAGAGCGTTTCAACTTTGAAAAAAGGTGAAACGCGAGGCGGCGGCACAGCGCCGCCCGGCCCGAAGTGAGCGGA
>CAMBWG010000224.1 GCA_945871415.1 uncultured Desulfovibrio sp. | reverse complement strand
GGGGAAGGAAACCCCTTGGCTGGCGCACAAGGGGTTTCCTTCCCCCAGACCCCCATACTTCCCCAACGCGCTTTTGAGTGAACAACAGGCGTAACGGTTGCGCCGTCGCCGTTCTTCTTTCCGCCGTCCCCCGGCAGTACGGGCAGAGAATCCCCTGATTCCTGTTCGTACTGCCGGGGGACGGCCGTCAGAGGAGCTTTTTTACGCCGGGCACGCCCGCAAGCATCATTGACCAGACAGACCACTCCCCGTACCATCACGCGACGCTGTTTCCGACAACGGTTCCGGTTCTCTCCCTCTTCCCGCAGTACCGGGGTGCGGTTGTACGCGAAACAGCTTTTGCGCTTCCCTGCCCGGCAGAAATCAAATGAGCGGTTTTAGAGCGTTTCAACTTTGAAAAAGGTGAAACGCGAAGGCGGCGGCACAGCGCCGCCCGGCCCGGACTGCGCGGTTTGAAAAACAACTGTGCCGCCGAAAGCAGCAACTTTCGGCGGCACAGTTGTTTTTATGGCTTCTCCCCGGAGGGGAAAGCCCGGAAAAGGGAATGTCCCTTACCAGGCAAAGAGCGGGAAGCTCCGGGCAAATTCGGCCACACGACCGCTCAGGGCGGTCAGCGCCGCGGCATCGTTGCGCTTTTCGAGGGCTTCAATGATAAAGCCGCCCACAGTGCGCATATCGTCTTCCTTCATGCCGCGCGTGGTCAGGGCCGCGCTGCCGAGACGGATGCCCGAGGTCTCGAAGGGAGAGCGGGTTTCAAAGGGAACGGTATTTTTGTTGACCGTAATGCCCGCAGCGTCGAGAGCGTGTTCCGCATCCTTGCCGGTGATGTCCTTGTTGGTGAGATCCACCAGCATGAGGTGGTTGTCCGTACCGCCGGAAACAAGCTGGAAGCCGGCGTCCATGAGCGTGGCGGCAAGAGTGGCGGCATTGAGCACGACCTGATGCTGATAGCGCTTGAAGGAGGGGCGCAGCGCTTCGCCGAAGGCCGCGGCCTTGGCGGCGATGACGTGCATGAGCGGACCGCCCTGAATGCCGGGGAAGATCTGGCTGTTCAGCGCCTTGGCGCGGCTTTCGTCCGAGAGAATCATGCCGCCGCGAGGACCGCGCAGAGTCTTATGCGTGGTCGTCGTGGTGATGTGCGCATGGGGAATGGGGCTCTCGTGTTCGCCCGCGGCCACAAGACCGGCAATATGGGCCATATCCACGGTGAGCACGGCGCCCACTTCGTCGGCAATGGCGCGGAAGCGGGCGAAGTCGATCCTGCGGGGGTAGGCGCTGGCGCCGGCCATGATGACATCGGGCTTGTGTTCGCGGGCAAGCTTGGCTACTTCGTCATAGTCAATCCGGCCCGTTTCGCGCTGCACACCGTAGGAAATAATCTTGAACAGGCGGCCGGAGAAGTTGACCGGGCTGCCGTGCGTCAGATGCCCGCCGTGGCTCAGGTTCATGCCGAGAATGGTCGCGCCGGGGGCAATGCAGGACAGATAGGCGGCCATGTTGGCCTGCGAACCGGAATGGGGCTGCACGTTGGCATATTCACAGCCGAAGAGCTGCCGGGCGCGATCAATGGCGAGCTGTTCGGCCATGTCCACATATTCGCAACCGCCGTAGTAGCGCTTGCCCGGGTAGCCTTCGGCGTACTTGTGGGTCAGCACGCTGCCCTGCGCTTCGCGCACGGCCGCCGAGACGAAGTTTTCCGACGCGATGAGTTCCAGTTTGCTCATCTGGCGATCGGATTCCAGAATGATCGCGCGGGCCAGTTCCGGGTCTTGCAGCAACAGTTCGTCCATGCTCTCGTTTCCTTGACGGGGCAAAAGGGGAAAAGGATATGCGCCGCAGGGGGGACTGTCCCTTGTCCTGCGGGCTGTGCGTCAGCCGCGGCGGTGATGCACATTCCTGTGAGGAAAAAGCGCAGCGGGGAAAGAAAAGAGCCGTGAAGGAAAAAGCGTTTGTTGCGCCAACCAGAACGTCTTTTTTCCTTCACGGCTGTCAATGGCCGAAAATTCGGGAAGCAAGGGGAATGTTACCTGCCGCTGTTTGCACGCGCAGGCGAAGTCATCCCTAGTCCGTCCACTTCTTCAGAACCAGGCTGGCATTGGTGCCGCCGAAGCCGAAGGAGTTGCACATGGCATACTCGAACGACAACTGCTCGGAACCGCCGGCCGTGTAATCCAGATCACATTCCGGATCAGGATGGGTCAGGTTGATGGTGCCGGGCACGGTCTGATGATACAGGGCCTGCGCCGTGAAGACGGTTTCGATACCGCCGGACGCGCCGAGCAGATGGCCTGTCATGGACTTGGTTGCGGAAATCTTGATTTTGGAAGCATGCGCGCCGAACACGGCCTTGATGGCCTTGGTTTCGGTAGCGTCGTTTAGCTTCGTGGACGTGGCGTGCGCGTTGATGTGGCCGATAGCTTCGGGAGCGATGCCGGCGTCCTTGAGCGCATTGCGCATGGCGCGGGCCATACCTTCCCCGTCGCCGCTGGGCGCGGTCATGTGGTAGGCGTCGTCGGAAGCGCCGTAGCCGAGCAGTTCGGCATAGATTTTTGCGCCGCGCCGCTGCGCGCTTTCCAGCGTTTCAATATAGAGCAGACCGGCGCCTTCGCCGATGACAAAGCCGTCGCGCTCGCCGTCAAAGGGACGGGACGCCTGCTGCGGCGTGTCGTTGTAATGGGTGGAAAGCGCTTTCAGAGCGGTAAAGCCCGCGACGCCCAGCGGGGTGACGGTCGCTTCCACGCCGCCGGTGATGGCCCCGGAAATACGGCCCAGCAGAATCTCGCTGAAGGCGCTGCCGATGCCGTGGAGCGCCGAGGCACAGGCCGTAGTGGTCACGACGTTGGGTCCCTTGATGCCGGTCAGGATGGCACGCTGCCCGGGGCCCATATTGGACCTGAGCCTGGGGATCATGAAGGGCGATACCTTGCCGGGACCGCCGGCAAGCAGCTTGCTGTGGTAGGTTTCGATGGTCTGGAGACCGCCGAGGCCGATCCCCAGAATGATGCCGATGTCGTCGGCATTGTCATCGGAAACGGTCAGGGAGGCGTCTTCCAGCAGCATCTTTGCGGAAGCCACGGCGAACTGGGTAAAGCGATCCATGCGGCGCGCCTGTTTGGCAGGCATATAGGCTTCGGGATCGAAGTTTTTCACTTCCCCGGCAATGCGCGAATCGTACTGCGTCGTATCGAACAGCGTGATGGGGGCGATGCCCGATTCACCGGCGACAAGGCGACGCCAGGTGGTTTCAATGTCGTTGGCGAGCGGGGTAACGCCGGCAACGCCGGTAATCACAACACGAGTGCGGCTCATGGATGCTCCTTGGCAATGCTGCCCTGCATGAAAAAGCGCCGTGTGCCCCGAAAAGTATCGGGGCACACGGACGAAAAACGGCGATTAACCTTTCTTGGCTTCGATATAGCTGATGGCGTCCTGCACCTTGAGAATCTTCTGGGCATCGTCATCGGCGATTTCGATGTCGAATTCTTCTTCCATGGCCATGATCAGCTCGGTCAGATCGAGAGAGTCGGCGCCGAGGTCGTCCACAAAGGACGCTTCAGGCTTCACTTCGTCGGCGCTCACGCCCAGCTGATCCACGATGATCTTTTTCACTTTTTCAGCGATATCGGACATTGTGTCTTCCTCCATGAGGTTATTGTGGCGACACTGGGCCGCCCAGCCGCCTTGCGGCAGCGGAAAAAACAGGGGGGTTAGCAGTACATGCCGCCGTTGACGGCAAGAACCTGCCCCGTGATGTACGCGGCCTTGTCCGAGGCCAGAAAGGCGACGGCATCGGCGACTTCCTGAGCCGTCCCCATGCGCTTGAGCGGAATGGCCTTGGCATATTCGGCACGGACCTCGTCGGTCAGAGAGGCCGTCATGTCTGTTTCGATAAAACCGGGAGCCACGGCGTTGACCGTGATGTTGCGTGCGGCAAGTTCCTTGGCGCACGATTTGGTCAGGCCCAGCAGCGCAGCCTTGGCGGAGGCGTAGTTGACCTGTCCGGCATTGCCCATCTGCCCCACGACGGAAGAGATATTGACGATACGGCCATGACGTTTCTTGCTCATGATCTTGGCCGCTTCGCGGGTGCAGATGAAAGCGCCGCGCAGGTTCACGTTCATGACGGCGTCAAAGTCTTCATCCTTCATGCGCACAAGGAATCCGTCCCTGGTAATGCCGGCATTGTTGACGAGAACGGCAAGATTGACCTTGTCTTTGATCTCGCCGGCAAAAAAATCCGTGACAGACTGGGGATCGCCCACGTTGAGCTTGCAGGCGCGGGCCTGTCCGCCGGCTTCGACAATGGCCGCGGCCACGGACTCCGCTTCTTCGGGACGGCTCACATAGGTGAGAATAACCTGAAAACCATCTCTGGCGAGGGTCTGGGCGATGGCGCGGCCGATACCGCGAGAGCCGCCGGTCACAAGAGCGGTGGGCGTTTCGTTGTTCATGGTGTCCCCTTGCTGTCTGCCGTTGTGGTGGAGGGGGGTGGATTTGAACCACCGAAGTCTTACGACGACAGATTTACAG
>CAMBWG010000223.1 GCA_945871415.1 uncultured Desulfovibrio sp. | reverse complement strand
TGACAAGGCTTGACCGCGCAATGGCTTCGGCAGCGGGAAGCGTCACGCGGGACGATTCATAGTACGGCATCACTTCTTCTCCTTTTGTGCGCATTCCAGCCAGAGAGCATGGGCCTCGGGATGCTCCCTGGCCACCTCCGCCATAGCCTGTCCGCGCGTCCTGCCGCTGACCCTCATGTCTTCCTTGACCAGCGCCATATAATCGTCTTTGGCCGCAGGCTCGGCCACGGGATCGGGAGCGGTCGACAGCGGCGCGGCAGCGGCAGCGGCAAGGGCCTCCAGCGCCCGATCCCGTGCGGGATCGCTTTCCGCCGTGGAACGGCTCGCCGCCTTCGGCGCAAAAAGCGGCCGCAGGGCCTTGAGCTGCTCCGGCGTCACGCCGGCGCGCACCACGGCCTTCAGCGTATCGGCGGACGGCCCCAGCACAACGTCGGCCAGAGCAAGCAGCGTTTCCCGCTCGCTGTCCGCGGCCTGCGCGCGGGCGGAGGCCGCTCCTTCGGCGCGCGCTTTTTCCAGCTCCGCCTGGAGCTCCTGTTCAAGATCGGGATTCTGGGCCCGGAGTTCGGCCAGCGACATGCTCATTTCCCTCCTGATATCGTTGATAAATTCCTCGCGAGAGCAGACGCGGTCCACCAGACCGGCCCGCAGCGCCTCGCCCGCAATAAAAATTTTGCCGTCGGCCATGCTCAGTGCCTTGTCGCGGCTGACGCCGCGCCCCTGTTCCACGGCAGAAAGAAAAAGATCGTAGACGGCGTCGATGCCCGACTGGAGGTAGGCGCGCATCTCGTCGCTCAGGGGCTCAACAGGATTGCCGGCGGCCTTATAGCGCCCCGCGGCAAGCACGGTGTAGCGGACGCCGCCGTTTTCCAGCGCCCGCGAGTATTCGCGGTGCATGCTGATGACGCCGATACTGCCCACCTGCGCCGTGGCCGGCGCGCCGATGCGGCGCGCGCCGCAGGCCATCCAGTAGGCGGCCGAAGCCATGAGCCCGTCGGCCCAGGCATACAGAGGCTTGCCGGCGGCGGCCTGCCGCACGGCCCCGTGCAGCGCCTCGATGCCGTCCACCGTGCCGCCGGGGGAGTCCACGTCCAGCAGGATGGCCCGCACGGCGGGATCGGCCGCGGCCGATGTCAGCATGGCGGCGATGCCGCGCATGGAGGTCAGCAGGCGCAGGCCCCAAAGCTCCAGCCCGTGCTTGCTCAGGGCTCCCTGCACGGGGATGACGGCCAGCCCGTCCTCCACCGTGTAGGTGAGGGCTTCCTGCGCTTCCTGCCGGGGACGGGCGGCGCGGCCCTCCGCATCCTGAGACAGCGTGTCGGCCAGCGCGGCCAGCGCCTCCGGCTGCATGGCCCAGAGGGTGGGGAGTTGCGGGAGTGTCATGCTTCTTCCTCGTCCTTTGCTGTTGCATCCTGTTCCGCGTCGTCTCCGTCGTCCTCCGCAGGGAGAGCTTCGGCGGGCCCGACGGACGAGGCAGGGGAGCCCGTCAGGCCCAGTTCGCGCAGGAGGCGCTCCTCGCGCTGGCGCTGACGGGCCAGCGTGGGAAAATCCATTCCCCGCGCGTAGCAGATGCCCGTGCGGGTTTCGGTCAGGCTGGCCAGCGCCAGATCTTCGGCCTGCCGTTCCTTCACCGGGTCCACCTGACCGCGCGGCGGCCGCGTCCAGATGCCGCGGGCCCAGGCCCGCATGACCGCGGGAGACGTCCAGAACGACGGCGCGCCTTTGGGGATGGCCAGCAGGCCGCGCAGCCAGGCCTCCTCCATCACCATCATCCAGTTGGGGCGCAGGTAGCTGCGGATCATCCAGTCCTGATAGAGCGTGTGGAGCTTCCAGACTTCCAGCAGGGCCGCGCGGGCGCTGCTGTAATTGGTCTTGCTGAAGTCCTTGGCCACCATCTCGTAGGGCTGTCCGGTCGATGCGGCCGCCGCCCGCAGGATGCGTTCATAAAAGGCGTCGAAGGTCGGGCCGGGCCGGTTGCTGGACAGGATATGGGGCTTGTGCCCGGGCTGGCCCACGGTCATGGTGCCGGGCTGCATGGGCAGATAGCCGGCATCGCCGCGCGTCGCGCCGTCAAAACCGGCGGCGGCCCCCATGACGTCCGCCGGAGCCTCCAGAAAGACCGTGAACGAGGCCGCGATCATGGCCCCGACCAGCTCGTAATCCACATAGTCCGCCAGATCGCGGAACTGCTTCATGGCCGGAGAGAGCAGGGACACGCCGCGAACCTGTTCCGGCATCGCCGCATGGAAGCAGTGGAAGCAGCCCCGGCGATGCGCCACCTTGCGCAGGGCCACAAAAAAGTGGCTGGAATCAAGGCTCTCCAGCGGGCAGTTGTCCACGGGGTTGGCTATCCAGTAGGCCACGGGTTCGCCGTAGCTGCCCAGCTGCACGCCGTGGCGGATGCTCGCGTCGGTCTGCCTGTCCAGAGGCGTGCGCAGGCGGGCGGGGTGCAGGGGTTGCAGACAGTAGCCGAACTGCCTGTCGGGCGCGTCGCGCCAGACCGGCAGGTGGAGAATTTCGCCCGTGACAAACAGGCTGCGGGCCGCCTGATACTGCAGGTCCTCAAAGCAGCCGCGTTCCGTGGCGTCCGCCTCCTCGCACCAGAGACGCCATGCCGCCTCCATGCTTTCCGCAAAGGCTTCGGCCTGCGCCTCGGTGATGCCCAGAAAGGTATGGTCCGGGTAGCTCTGGGGCTGCATGCCCGTGCCCGCCACGTTGAGGGCCAGAGCGTCGATGGCGGAGGCGGCGTGGCCATCATTGGCCACCAGCGATTCCGCCCGCCGCATAGTCTCGTCCGCCGCATGGGCGGACGCCATGCCCGTCATTTCCCGCCGCGGCCGCCAGTTCTCCATCGTGCCGTCATGGCCGCCGCTCTGCCGCCGCACAGGCGGCACGATGCCGGAGGCCAGCGCCATGACCATGCGGGCATGCATCCGGCGCGCGCCGGCGGCCGGAGACAGCCAGCCGATCACCCGGTCCAGCAGGTTTTCCTGTATGCGGGGCAGCGGGGGCATCAGTACCTTCTCCCGCGCCCCGGCAGGAGGCGCACAAATTGGGGCAGCCCGGAGCCTGCCTGCGCGTCCTCGACGGTGGGCTGGGCATTGAGCCAGTCCAGCGTCTCGCGGATTTCGGGCAGGTCGGCGCGGCGCAGACGACGCGAGCCCACCGTGTACTCCTGACCAAGAGACACCTTGGCCAGAGCATCGGTCCACAGGGCGATCTGACGCGCTTTTTCTTCACGGGTAAAAACGGGCATGGAACCTTCCTTTTCCTCCCCGTTTCCAGGGGAGGGCGGTTCCCGGACCTGTACTCTTTTTTGGAAAGGCATGTGTCCACAATGGATAGAATGGATAAAATGGAGACAACGGTTGAAAAATTTTAACCTGTATATCTTATTGAAATAGAAAAAGATTCCCGGAGTTCTTTGTTAAAATTCTGTAAAACGCAAAATTTTTTTCGACGGCTTATCAGTATTTTCTATCAATAAATAAAATCAAAATATTTCAAATTGTTAGAATAAAGAAACAAAAAACCCCGCAGGCAGTTGCGTCTGCGGGGTTCCGTTGGGTTATCGGGATGGGGCTACATCTTCCAGCCGGACGGCGGGTCCAGCGTGAGGTCCGGGGCCTGCTGCCGTACCTGCTCCAGCAGCGTCACGAGCTTGCAGAAATGATTTTCCAGCAAGGCCCAGACCAGTCGGCTCTGGGCGGGATGCCCGGCCGCCTTCAGCAGTTCGGCGTAGGCCATGAGCGGACGCATGAGCTCTTCGGCCAGTTCCTGCGGCGAGCGTTCTTCAGACATGGCGCGCCTCCCGCATGGCAGACGCGCGCAGCATCTGGCTCTGCATCTGGTGGAAGACCGAGCCGATGAGCAGGGCTTCCAGTTCGGGTTCCTGGGCGCAGGTGCGCCGGATGTGACGGATGGCGGCCATATGAGGGTCGGTCGCGCGGGCATGATTCCATACGGGATAGCAGGCCGGAAACAGGGCAGGGAGGGCATCAGGCATGGTGCGCCTCCTCATTTTCATCAGGCAGCAGGCGGCAGAGGGCGTGCAGGCGTCCGACCTGGCTTTCGATGCGCTCGGCGCACTCCATCAGCAGATCGGCCACGGCTTCGGGATAGGGGCTGGCGTCGCTCTCGACGCATTCGGCCAGCAGGCGCAGGCGATTGGGCAGGGGGGAGAGACTGTTTTCCACGGCCAGCAGAGAACCGGGAGAAAGACGGGCCATGAGGGCCTCCTGAAGGTTGGGATTTGAAAACAAAAAAGGCGGCATGACGCTCCCCAGCCTTCAGAGCTGCCGGGGCCTCGCGGACACCCGGACGTCATACCGCCAAAAGCTGCCTAATCTGGCAGATGGCTGCAAAAATAGTATGTTATCTGCATGGCCGCGCCTTGGGAGCAGCGGCAGGCGGCAGACGCGCCTCTGAAGGTTGGGAAGTTCAGACTGCCTGAAGCGGTGGGAGGTGTCAAGGGGGATTGATTGCGTTTTACTTTTTTTTAACGTATATATGATGTTCCTTTTACAAGTCTCTT
>CAMBWG010000222.1 GCA_945871415.1 uncultured Desulfovibrio sp. | reverse complement strand
GAGTGCAACCTTGCCAAGGTTGAAGTCGCGGGTTCAAATCCCGTCTCCCGCTCCATTTTTGTGATGCCGCCATTGCGGCGTCACGAGAGAGCACCGCTTGGGCGGGAATAACTCAACGGTAGAGTGTCAGCTTCCCAAGCTGAAGGTTGCGGGTTCAAATCCCGTTTCCCGCTCCAGATCATAGCCGCTTTTGCGGGAGTAACTCAGTGGTAGAGTGCAACCTTGCCAAGGTTGAAGTCGCGGGTTCAAATCCCGTCTCCCGCTCCATTTTTACGCTGTCTGTTTGAAGCAGGCAGCGTTTTTTGTTTTGAGGGCTGTTCCGGCTGCTGTGCTGCCGGAACAGCTTTTTTGTTGTTGCAGGCCATGAGACGTTTCATTTTTGAAAAAGGTGAAACGCAAGGCTGCGGCACAGCGCCGCCCGGCCAGCATTGACTGGAAAAACTGCGTTTCTTCCGCGAAACGACAGGCCGTATGGTTTGAAACGCAACGCATTTCAAACTGAAAATGCGCCATTGAGAACGGATGTCGCTCGGATGGCCGGCTGTCTGGAGTCCGGGGGGCTTGACAGACAGTCTGGTTAATTTTAGTTATGAAATATATTTCATAACAAAGGAGGATGACACATGAGGCCATGTAAACCCCGCCGGATCGGCGTCCTCCCGCCCCGTCGTCGCTATGCGCCGCAGGACGGCGTCCCGGAGGGAGAAATCTGTATCGGGCTGGATATGCTGGAAGCCCTGCGTCTGGTGGATGCGGAAGGCCTGCCGCAGGAGCAGGCCGCGACAGTTATGGATATTTCCGCTCCGACGCTGTGTCGCATCCTCGGAGAAGCGCGCAGGCAGGTTGCAACAGCCTTGTGTCAGGGGCGCGTCATAATCATTGAAGGAGGAAACGTCATGTTGTGCGAACATTCCGGCAGGCAGGGGCATGGGCACGGCCCGCACGGGCCGCAAGGTCACGGGGGTGGCCGGCGGCACGTCTGCGGCGGCGCGGAACAGGAAGCAGGCTGGTATGGTGGACACGGTGTTTTGCCGGCCGACAGGGAAGAGCGGGGACGTGGACTCGGACGTGGCCCGAGGTGGGGGCATAAGGGGGCGGGAGGCTGCCGTCACGGCCGGATGGCGGAACAGGCGGACGAGCTTTCCCGGGATGATGCGGCTTCCGAAGACGGCGCGGCATAGGTGGGCGTAATTATGGCATGCGGCGGCAACCGTGCGGAGCACTGGAGGTAGCAGACTATGATGGGACGTCTGGCGCTGGGCCTGCTGGGAGGTCTGGGCAAGGGGATGATGGCAGCCGGCGGCGGCAAGGTTGCGCTGGAGCTGGCAAAGATGGCGCTTGGCGGCAGGGGAAAGGGCTCCGGCAGTCGGGGGGACAGGGCGGGCGGCGGAGGTCGAGGCGGTCAGGAGGGCCGCCGGCAGCAGGATGTGCCGCTGGAAGATATCCTGCGTGCTCTGGGTGGGGAGCAGAAGGTTCGGGGCGTCGGTATATCCTCCGGGAGGGAGCTGCCTTCAGAATTTGCAGCACGTGCCCTCGGTATGGAAGATGAGAGCTCAGCCGTTATGACGGACATTGATGAGGCGGCGCTGCGCTGTCTTGCGGCCCATATTGTCAGCTTCACGGAAGGTCGGGTGCGTTTGCGGCATCCCGTGCTGCGCGCTGCCCCCTTGCCGGAGGAGCTGCGGCGGGAGCTGCTGGAGCATACCGGGCTGCGGGAAGCAACGTTTAATGGCCGGACGGGCTCGATCCTGCTGCTCTATGATGCCGGACAGCTGGATCGACCGGGATTGCTGGCGGCGCTTTTGCCTCTGGGTCGTTATCTCGTGCAGGCCTCGGCACTTGCGGATGAGACGGCATAGCGATGCCTTTTGTTACGGGATGCCGGAGGCTTCTTCCCGGCATACCGCAGCACGAAAGAGGCAGCTCTGCGCAGGACGGAAGTACTCCAGAGCATGTTCAGTTTGAAACGCTGTGCGTTTCAAATCATACGGCCTGTCGTTTCGCGGAAAAAGCGCGGTTTTTCCGTTCTCTTTTGGTCGGGTGGGCGGTGTCGCCGCCTCGCGTTTCACCTTTTTCAAAGTTGAAACGTTTTCATGGCAAAAAAAGCTCTAGCCGTTGATGTGAACGGCAACGCTGCGCAGTTCTCTGCCGGCAAGCGGTATATACTGGACGTTGATTCCTTCGGCCTGCATTTCAAAGCCCGGAGCATACAGGGGAATGCCGGTCAGGGGAGTTTTACTGCCGTAAAGCAGCAGGGCCGCGTGCCCGAGGGTACAGGTCAGCAGCAGAGCAAGACTTATCCAGTGCAGGCAGGAAGCTATACAGCCGGTCTTTGACATGGCGAATCTCCTTTGAGGGGAATTTGCAAGAAACGTGCTGCCACAGCGTCAGAAGTGTGACGAGAAGCCGGCAGGGCCGTTACCCGGCTTGCTCCCCCGTTCTCTCCGTGCTAGCGTGAGGGAAACGGCATTGCGCCCTTTGGCGCGCTTTTCATTTGCTGCGACCTGCGGGTCGAAAGGAGTCCTGTCATGTTGCGTCGTCTGCTTCCCCTGTTCTGTGCCTTCTTGCTGGTAATGGCTTCCACGGCGTTTGCCGCCGGTCCCAAGACGCATTTGCCCGGGGATCTGACTATGGAAGAAGCGCTGGCCGTACAAAAGGCCGCGCTGGAAAAGGCTAAGGCGCAGGGCGTGCCCATGAATATCGCCGTCGTGGATGCGGGCGGTCATTTGAAAACCTTCGTGCGGCAGGACGGGGCCTTCCTTGGCAGTATTGATGTTTCCATCAAAAAGGCCGTGACTGCCCGCTATTTCAATATGCCTACGTCGGCGCTCGGCGCGGCCGCGCAGCCCGGTAAGGAGCTTTTCGGCATCGAGGCTACCAATGGCGGTCTTGTCATCTTTGGCGGCGGCGAACTGCTGGTGCGCAAGGGCGTTGTGATCGGCGCCATCGGCGTGAGCGGCGGCAGTGTTGCCGAAGATACCAATGTGGCCAGGGCCGGGGCCGCGGCCATCAAGTAGACGCGTTATTTCTCATGCTTCGCACAGCGCCTCTGCCGGTAGCGGCAGGGGCGTTTTTTTAGAGCGTTTCACCTTTGAAAAAGCATATGGATACAAAATAAAAAACACCTGAATGACACAGGGCGGAGACTTGCGGTAAGGTGCGAGATGGCGCATACTTTTTACAGGCCCGCCGCGCATTTCATGGGGAAATGCCGAGGCAGGGTCCGCACCAAGGAGATGCGTATGAAATCCATGTTTCTTGTGCCTGCCCTGTTGCTCGGGGCATCCTTGATGGCGCCCGCCGCCATGCCGCAAGCCGCGCCCGCGCACGCGCCCAGCTACAAATATGAGCTGAAAAGCGTCATGCCCGTTGCCGGGCGGCAGGGTGTTGCCTGCGACGGCAAGTACATCTACGTGAGCGACAGCGCCAAGCTGCTCAAGTACGATATGAAGGGCAATCTGCTCAAGGTGAACGACAAACCTTTTGAAGGGTACAAGATTCCCTCCAACCATATCGGCGACATCGACGTTTATAACGGCGAGATCTACGTCAGCGCCGAAAACTTCATGGATGGCGTGGGCAAGGATATTCAGATTGCCGTACATGACGCGGATACGCTGAAGCTGAAGCGCACCTTTGCTTTTGAGCCTGCGTCGGGGCAGCTGGAAGTTTCCGGTATCACGGTGGATCCTGTTCGCCAGACGGTCTGGATGTGCTCGTGGGTCGGTGAGGAAAGCGGCCGCTATCTGTATGAATACACGCTGGACGGAAAGTATCTGCGCAAGGTGCATTTGCAGCCCGTACCGCAGTGGGTGCAGGGCGTGTTCGCCTGGAACGGTTCTCTTTATCTGACGGCTGATGACGGTACCGCCGACGACAACGAGCCGGATAATCTGTACCGTGTGGACATTTCTTCCGCCACCAGCGCGCGCGTTGTGCATGAAAAGGCCTTTGATGAAGTGCTGCGTCAGGGCGAAATCGAAGGCCTGTGCGTGGACCCGTCCACCGGCGACCTGCTGCTGCTCTACAATCGCGGCGCTCATATCGTGCTGGGCATGAACAAGGGCCTTTATCCCGGCTATGACAAGGAAATTCATGAAATTTATCGCTATGCCATGATTCCCGCCGGTAAGAAGGGCCGCCCGCTTCCTCCTCCGCCTGTCGCTCCGCGTCCTGAAGCCAGGTAACGCGGATGTTTTCGGGGAGGGGCGCCCTTCGGGGTCCCTCCCCTTGAGTTTTTTCCTTTCACTTCGGGCCGGGCGGGGCTGTGCCGCCGCCTCGTCAACGATTGAGTCCCTCAAAAACGCTGGTTGTTTTCAGTGGTTTTTGAGGGTTTTTCTTTTTTCCGAACGGCGCCTCTGGCTCTTTCGTTCTGTTTCGCTGATGCCGCGTTATTTTCTGTATTCTGAAAATGAAAAAGCCCGCCTGCATTGGGCGGGCTTTTTGTTCTTCGGGGCGGGGATGCCCGGAGAATGGAAAGCGCGTTTGGTATCGCAATGCCGCCGCCTCGCGCTTTACCTTTAGCAAAGGTGAAACGCTCTGGTATGCGTCCGTATCCG
>CAMBWG010000221.1 GCA_945871415.1 uncultured Desulfovibrio sp. | reverse complement strand
GCGCTGTGCCGCCGCCTCGCGTTTCACCTTTTTCAAAGTTGAAACGCTCTGGAACCGGCAGATCTCCGGCGTGCCGCGTCATTCCCGGGCTATTCCGCTGATCGCGGCAGCAAGTGCGGACAGCTCTCAAAGAAAGCAGTCTGTCCAGCAGGACCGCCCGCACAGAACAGGCCCGGCCGGATTCGACAAGGAACGACTCACGCCACGCCGCTCGCCGGGAGCAGGGAAGAAGGCAGGGCGTTTCTCTCCGGAAAGCACGGCTCCGGCAGCGGACCGCGCACGCCGGACTCCGGAGACGGCAGAATACCGGGTCTTTTCCCCTGAAACGCCTTTGGGAAGATGCGGGATAATACAGGGGAAGAGAGCTCTTCTCCGGGAAGGGAGGAATCCCCTCCCGGAAAAGTTCTCTCTTCTCCGTCAGAAAACTACGGGAGAGTCCCTGGAGCATTTTCAGTTTGAAATGCTTTGCATTTCAAACCATACGGCCCGTCGTTCGCGGAAAAAGCGCGTTTTTCCGCTCACCCTGGGCCGGGCGGCGCTATGCCGCCGCCTCACGTTTCACCTTTTTCAAAGTTGAAACACTCTAGGCGGAAAACGATGTTCCCGTAAGAATTTCAAAGACCTCGCGGTAGCGGGCCGCCGTGGCATCCACAATATCCTGCGGCAGCGGCGGCGGAGGCGGCTGCATGTTCCAAGGCTGGCTCTTGAGCCAGTCGCGCAGGAACTGCTTGTCAAAACTCTTCTGACCACGCCCCGGCGCATAGTCGGCGGCAGGCCAGAAACGGGAAGAATCCGGCGTCAGGACTTCGTCGATCAGACGCAGCTCTCCGTCCACGAAGCCGAATTCAAATTTGGTATCGGCCACGATGATGCCGCGACCGGCGGCATAGGAACGCCCGGCTTCATAAATGGCCAGCGACGTTTCCTGCACCTTGCGGGCAACGTCGTCGCCCAGGATGCGGGCGGCTTCGGCCACGCTGATATTCTGATCATGCTGACCAAGCTCCGCCTTGGTGGACGGCGTGAAAATGGCGGGTTCGAGCTTGGCGGACTCCTGAAGATCAGCAGGCAGATCATAACCGCAGAGCTTGCCGGTTGCCTGATAATCCTTCCAGCCGCTGCCGGTGATGTAGCCGCGCACAATACATTCCACGGGCAGAGGCTTTGCCTTGCGCACCAGCACGGACCGCCCTTCCAGCTCATCCTTCCAGGGAGCCAGAGCTTCGGGGAATTTGTTCACGTCGCTTTCGATCAGATGGTTGGGAATGATATCGCGGAAGCGATTCATCCAGAACAGCGTGATCTGATTGAGGATAGCGCCCTTGTACGGCACGGGTTCGCTCATGATCACGTCAAAGGCCGACATGCGGTCCGTTGTGACGATCAGCAGCGTCTTGTCGTCAATGTCGTAAATATCCCGCACTTTACCGCGCGAAAGCAGGGGAAAGGCGGTAATGTTAGTTTGCGTTACCACGCGCATGCTTGTTTCCTTTGGTCGTCAGACCTGCTGCCGCTCCGCTGCAGACCGGAACGGGCGCTGTTCATGAGGAATGCCCTGGGAGCATTTTCAGATTGAAACGCTTTGCATTCCAATCCATACGGCCTGTTGTTTCGCGAAAAAACACGTTTTCCGCGTACTTCTGGCCGGGCTGCGCTGTGCGCCCGGCATTTTACCTTTTTCAAAGGCAAAATGCCCTAGCGGTTGAAACGAATCTCTACCGAACGCGCATGGGCTTCCAGACCTTCAAGCCGGGCAAGGGCCGCAATGGCCACGGCATTGTCCCGCAGGAAGGCAGGCGATGTCGCCACAATGCTGGTTTTTTTGCAGAAATTCTGTACGGACAGGGCGGAAGAAAAACGGGCTGTGCCCAGCGTCGGCAGAACATGATTGGGCCCGGCAAAATAATCGCCCACGGGTTCCGGGCTGTGCTGCCCCATGAAAACCGCGCCCGCATGGCGAATATAGGGCAGAACACCCCACGGATCGCGCACGCACAGCTCCAGATGCTCCGGCGCAACCCGGTTGGCCACGGCCACGGCCGTGCCGAGATTGGGAACAACCACGACCGCGCCCCAGTCCTCCAGCGATTTGCCGGCGATGGCGGCCTTGGGCAGAGCGGCGCACTGGCGATCCAGTTCTTCCACCAGATATTCGGCCAGACGCGCATCATCAGTGACGCAGATGGCCGAGGCCAGCGGGTCATGCTCCGCCTGCGAAAGCATGTCCGCGGCAAGCCAGTTCGGCCGGGCGCTGCTGTCGGCAATGATAAGCACCTCGCTGGGACCGGCCACCATGTCGATGCCGACCGTCCCCTGAACAAGGCGCTTGGCCGTCGCCACGTAAATATTACCGGGACCGGCGATGACATCCACGGGGGCAATGCTTGCCGTGCCGTAAGCCAGCGCGCCAATGGCCCAGGCGCCGCCCACGCGGCAGACTTCGTCAATATCCAGCAGATGGGCCGCCGCAAGAATATGGGGGTCCACAGTGCCGTCCTGACGGGGCGGGGTGCAGATCACCACACGGCGCACGCCCGCCACCAGCGCGGGAATGGCGTTCATCAACAGGCTGGACACCAGCGGCGTGCTGCCGCCCTTGCCTCCGGGCACATACAGGCCCACGCTGTCGACGGGCAAGACCTTCTGCCCGAGAATGCTGCCGTCCGGGCGCGTTTCAAACCAGGATTTTTCCACCTGATTTTCGTGGAAACGCCGGATATTTTCAGCAGCAAGGCTGATATATTCGCGGCTTTCAGGGGAAACGCCGGCCGCGCCCCGCGCTATGTCTTCCGCCGAAAGCCGGATAGGCGGTTCAAAGGATTCGCAGTCAAACTGGCGCGTATACTCCACAAGAGCGTCGTCGCCCTTTTCACGGACAGCCGACAAAAATTCGCGCACCTGATCTTCCACGGCGTTGCCGGGGTTGTAGCGGGCGTCAAGCCAGCCGGAAGCCTTGATCCATTCCTGTTCGTTTTGCAGGTGCAACAGACGGCACGTCATGCTTATCTCCTCTCGTTCCTCGGAAAATCGAGGGCCCCGCGGGCCCTCCCGAAGACGCCTCTTCGCGCCTTGCCGGAGTGAGAAAGTATAGCCAAGGACTGCGATATTGTCGAGGCAAGAAACCAGCCCCGGCCGGGCCGGGCCTCCCTTGACATCCGCCGCGGAGACTCTTACCTGTGTACAATGCAGGGGCGCGTGCGCGCCCCAAATATCCTTTTGGGGGCTAGTCATGCACCATCAGAATGTGCACAAATCTTATATGAAGGCGGCTCAGGCCGCCAGCGAATGTCCTGAAACGGAAATGCCCGGCGAAGAAGCCCTTGTCGCCGATCAGGTGGATCTGGGCGGCGACGCCGGCGAACATGCCGAAAAAACCGCCCTGCCGGAAAATCTCGACGCCCTGTGCAGGGAACATATCTGTCCGCAGTGCGACGTCAAGACCGAAGCCGATGAACAACGCCTGCGCGCCGCGGCGGAAATGGAAAACTTCAAGAAGCGCCTGGCGCGCGAACATGAGGAAATGTCGCGCTACGCCGCCGAAAAGGTGCTGCGCGACCTCCTGCCCGCACTGGACAATCTTGACCTCGCCCTCCAGTACGGCAGCCAGAACGAAGCCTGCCGCGATATGATGCAGGGCGTGGCCATGACCCGCAAGCAGCTGCTCGAAGCCGTGGCCAAACACGGACTGGCCCCCGTGGGCGTCGAAGGCGAAGCCTTCACCCCCGAACTTCACGAGGCCGTGGGCTTCGACAGCCGCCCCGATATGGAAGCAAACGCCGTGGCCCGCGTCCTCCAGAGCGGCTACAAGCTCGGCGACCGCCTCCTCCGCCCCGCCAAGGTTATGATTAATCAGTAAAATTTGGGGGGAAGGGAAACTCCTCTGCTCGCGCGAGAGGGGTTTCCCTTCCCCCCAAGCCCCCCATCCCTTCCCCAGCGCGCTTTATTCTGAAAGATGGGCGAGATGTGGGAACGCCGCCGCTTTTCCTGCGATAACCGTCCCCGGAAGCGCAACGAAAAAAGGGCCGTCGTTTCGCGGAAAAAGCGCGGTTTTTCCACTCACTTTGGGCCGGGTGGCGCAGTGCCGCCGCCTCGCGTTTCACCTTTCTCAAAGCTAACACGCTCTGACCGCTCGTTTTTCACACAAGAACACGCCCGCACGTCAAACAACGTGCGGGCGTGTTTTCTATACGGCGTTTCTCAAGCAGATTTCACGGAAAAAGCAAAGAATCAGACCTGCTTTCCTCATTAAAGCAATTTCAGTTTGAAACGCTGAGCGTTTCCAACCATATGGCCTGTCGTTTCGCGAAAAAAAAGCGGTTTTTCCGCTCACTTTAGGCCGGGCGGCGCTGTATCGCCGCCTCGCGTTTCACCTTTCTCAAAGCTGAAACGCTCTGGAGCATTTTCAGCGGACTTCGCGGGGAAAACGGGCAATCAGACCAGCTTTCCCCATAAACCGGGGGACGGTCGCCGGATGGAAAACGGCGGCGTCCCCGCAGAGCCTCATCCACCTGAATAAAGCGCGTTTGGGGAGGGATGGGGGTCTGGGGGAAGGGAACCCCTTTGCGCGCCAGCAAAAGGGG
>CAMBWG010000220.1 GCA_945871415.1 uncultured Desulfovibrio sp. | reverse complement strand
CTTTACTTGAAGTCCAGGATATCACATATGTCTTGGATTTTCTTCTGCTTTATTCCATAGTTGCTCTCGTTCTCAAGGTTGTTGCCGATGACGGCCATCCCCTGCGAAAGGCCCTTCAGACCCGTAGCGCCGATAAAAAGAGAAGAATTCATATATGCTCCTCGCCAAAAAGAATGTCGCCCTCCCCACGAAGGCGAAAAGCCCCGGCAAGTTCTGCCAGGCCTGCTCTCAACAAAGCACAAGCCGTGCCAGAGAGGCGGTAACTTTGGATTTTTTATTTTAATATGTTTTAATTATTGAATGTATAAAAATTTTTCGTGCGGGGATTTCCGCTGCATGCAGGACAAAATTTCCCGGTCGGGCACAAAAAAGCCCTCCTTCCGGGGAAGGAGGGCGGGGAATGACTGCTTTTTGTGCCCGAAGTGCTGCCGGCTTGTCAGCGGGCAGGACGCGTTATTGAAGGCTCTGTCTCTGCAGAGGAGCGCGCAATAATCTCATCCTGGAGCATTTTCATACGGCCTGTCGTTTCATCTTTTTCAAAGTTGAGACGCTCTAGCGGGCTCCCTTGGGGAAGAGGACCACGCCCACGGTCTTGAAGATGATGTGGATGTCCAGCAGGATGGACATGTTCTTGATGTAATAAAGATCGTACTCCAGCTTGCGGCGGGCGTCGTCTTCCGATGCGCCGTAGGGATAGCAGACCTGAGCCCAGCCGGTGAGGCCCGGCTTCACCATATGGCGCATGCCGTAATAGGGGATGCTTTCCTTGAGCTGACGCACAAAGGTCATGCGCTCGGGGCGGGGCCCGATAAAGCTCATATCGCCCTTGAGAATGTTCCAGATCTGAGGCAGTTCGTCGATGCGCACCTTGCGGATGATGCGGCCTACGCGCGTTACGCGATCGTCATGCGCCTTGGCCCAGACGGCCCCGTTCTTTTCCGCATCGGTCCGCATGGAGCGGAACTTATAGACCGTGAACTCCTTTTCAAACAGGCCTACGCGGCTCTGGGTGTAAATGACCGGCCCGGGGGATTCCAGCCGGATCAGCAGAGCGGTGATCAGCATGACCGGCCCTGCGGGAATGAGCAGCAGCAGGGAAATCATTACGTCCAGCGCGCGCTTGAGGCGGCGCAGGGAGCCCCGCGTATTGAGGGAGAAGCCTTCGGACTGCAGCAGCCATTCGTCGGTGATGAGCCCTATGGGCAGGCGATGCGCCACATGTTCGTAAAAGGCGCGAATATCCACAATCATGGCGCCGCGCAGCTTGGCGTCAAGGAGATCCCGGGCAATGTCGTCGTCAATGGGTGCGTCGGGGAGCAGCACGATGATGGTCGCGCCCTTTTCCCGCGCAATGGACAGAGCCTGAAAGGGGGCGCCGAGGCATGGGCCGGCGTCCGGGGCCTGACCGGGTTCGCCCACATAGCCGAGAATGGTTGCCTTGGGCAGGCTTTCCGCCAGCATCTGACGCACCTTGCCCGCCCTGTCCACGCCGATGAACAGAACGCGCAGCGGATGCGTCACCTTGTCGGCATTGAGATAGTAGAGGAAGCGCCATCCCAGACAGAAGAGCATGGACAGGCAGAAGAGCAGCAGGGCCGTCTCCCTGTCGAAGCGCCAGTGATCAAAGGAATAGGATGCCGTTGCGGAACTGATGATGGCCAGAACGCAGGCCACCAGCACGCGGCCGCAGGTTTCCTTGAAGTCTTCCATGCCCACGCTGTAGGCGTCGAGGATGTAGAAGAACAGCAGATAGAAGAAAACGGTAAACAGCGAGGCCCCGGTATAGTCGTCAAAGACGTTCAGGCCGGGTTCGATGGTGGTCAGGCCCGAGATGGTCAGGGCGACCACCAGACAGAGGATGTCCAGCACCTGCAACAGGGCCATACGGTAGAAACTGATCATACAAGCTCCTTGGAGCGGGACGAGGGGATCAGCGACGGGGTTTCAGGCCCATGTCGCGCACAATGCCGGAAGCCAACACATCGGCGTCAAATTCCTCCAGCGCCAGACGGCGCCCGGCCGCGCCCATGCGGGCGACTTCCGAAGGACGCTTCAGAAAATGCTCCAGCGCATCGGCCAGAGAACGGGGATCGCGCACGCGGCACAGCAGACCGTTGTCACCGTCGCGCACCACCTCGCGGCAGCCCGGCACGTCGGTAACCACGGCGGGACGTCCCATGCTCATGCCTTCCATGATGGCCGTCGGCGTGCCTTCCCGCCATGACGGCAGCACGAGCACATGCGCCTCGGCCACATGAGGGCGCACATCGCGGGTTTCCCCGAGGTACTCAATCAGCCCCTGTTCCTGCCAGCGCGCTACGGTTTCCGCAGGGATGCCGCCCAGACCGGTTTCAGCGGGCCCCAGCAGACGAAAGACCGCCGTCGGATACCGTTCCCGCAGCAGGCGGGCTGCTTCGGCGTATTCTTCAAGGCCCTTGGCCTCCAGCAGTCGCGCCACCAGCAGGAAGACGATGCGTTTTTCTCCCGGAGCGGCATCGTCGGCGGGCAGCGGCGGCAGGGAGCGGGGCGCAAAGCGGCTCACGTCCACGCCGGTGCCGCGCGCCATCAGAACGCGGGCGTTGGAGGCCAGAATACCGCATCGCCGGAAGAGGTTGGCGTCGTCGTGATTCTGAAAAAAGACGCCCTCCACCTTTGCCAGAGCCCGGGAATAGAGGAATATGCTCAGCCTGTTGATGCAGCGTTTGAACAGGGAATCGGTTTCAAAGGCGTAGCCCAGACCGGTGATGGTGGCGTAGACATGGGGCACGCGGGCGATACGCGCGGCCAGACAGCCGTAAATGACGGGCTTGATGGTGGTCGCAAAAAGGTAGTCGGGGCGTTCCGTGCGCATCATCCGTACGAGGGAAAGCAGACTGCGGGCATCCTGCAGGGGATTCAGTCCCTTGCGTTCCAGAGGATAATGCACGACGCGCGGCGTGCCGGTAACCCTGTGGTCATGCCCTATGCCGCGCAGTGCGGCGTCCGCCTGCGGATCGCCGGGCGGCACGGCAAAAACGACGTCATGCCCGTCCCGCAGCATCCGACGTGCCAGCACTGTCCAGAAATTGGCCGTGGAGCGGCCCTGATTGCCGAGAACAAGGACTTTCACTGTGACAAGGCCTCCTTCCGGGAGTCGAGTTCGCCCCGGAACGGGTTCATTCATGTTGGAAAACGACAGGCCGTATGGTTTGAAGCGCACAGCGTTTCAAACTGAAAATGTTCCAGGATTGCAGGAGAAAGCAGCCGCAGTTGTTGCGGAGACAGAGGCTGCGCGGCAGTGACGGAAATTCCCCGGCGTCTGCGGGGCGCTCTTCCTGTCTTGTCATCGCTATAGCAGGTAGGCGCACGCCTGAAAAGTCCCTTTTTCCACTGCGCGCACAGGCTTTTGACAGACGCCCTTCCCTGACGTAAAAAACGCGGAACACGGCTTCTTCCGTGTCACCCAACCGCAAACTTTGACGGAGAACGCTATGAGCGCCTATTCCGATCTCTGCGCCGCCATGCAGGCCAGACCTTCCCGCTGGCTTGTGACGGGCGTTGCCGGCTTTATCGGCTCCAACCTGCTGGAGCATCTTCTGACCCTCGGGCAGACTGTGGTCGGCCTCGACAACTTCCTGACCGGCTATCAGAAAAATCTCGATATGGTACGGGCCATCGTGGGCGAAGCGGCATGGCAGCGCTTTACCTTTATTGAAGGCGATATCCGTGATCTGGAAACCTGCCGTAAAGCGTGCGACGGCGTGCAGCATGTGCTGCATGAGGCCGCGCTGGGCTCTGTCCCCCGTTCCATCGACGATCCGCTGCTTACCAACGGCTGCAATATCGACGGTTTCGTCAACATGCTGCTGGCCGCCCGCGACGCCCGGGTCGAGAGCTTCGTCTATGCGGCTTCTTCCTCCACCTATGGCGATTCGCCCGAGCTGCCCAAGGTGGAAGACAAGATCGGCAACCCGCTCTCGCCCTATGCCGTCACCAAGTACGTCAACGAACTGTATGCCGACGTCTTTGCCCGCTGCTACGGCTTGACCACCGTCGGCCTGCGTTATTTCAACGTCTTCGGGCAGCGGCAGGACCCCTACGGCGCGTATGCCGCCGTCATCCCCCAGTGGTTTGCCAGCCTGATCAAGGGGGAAACCGTCTTTGTCAACGGCGACGGCGAAACCAGCCGGGACTTCTGCTATATCGACAATGTGGTGCAGGCCAATCTGCTGGCCAGCTTTGCCGCTGACGATGCCCGCAACAAAGTTTACAATGTGGCTTTCGGTCAGCGTACCACACTGAACGAACTTTTTGAGCTGATCAGGGAAGAAGTCGTCCGGCACAAGCCGGAAGCCGCGTCCGCCACGGCTACGCACCGCGACTTCCGCGCCGGAGACGTGCGCCATTCGCTGGCGGACATCACCCGTGCCCGTACCCTGCTGGGCTATGATCCTGCCTTTGACGTGCGTCAGGGGCTGAGACTGGCCGGCGACTGGTACGCAGCCAATCTGTAATTCTTTTTTGAACAGAGGGAGCGCATGGCGCTCCCTCTGCCGCCCGGAGCCGCCATGAAACATCTGTCCCTTCTTTTTCTGACCGCCGCCCTGCTGCTGTCCGCTTCCGCCCCTGTCGCCGCCGTCGACTT